>NZ_OBEN01000009.1 GCF_900215655.1 Hydrogenobacter hydrogenophilus
AAAGTAAAATGGGTTTCTCTGACTAACCTTATACTCAAGAGACAGACTGTTCCAGAAATAGTGCAAAAAGACTGGAAAATCCTTTACAAGTATGCGCAGGAGCTCCTTTCCTCAGAGCACCTAAGGCAAGAGATGAAGGAGAGCTTTTTAGAACTTCGTAAGCTCTTAGGGCAGGAAGGTGTTTTAGAAAAACTACGCGAGCTTTTCTTAAGCATTTTCCAAGAAAGCTAAGACATCACTAAAAGGTTTTGGGTCTTCTATCTGAAAATCCATCCACTCTCCAGTATGAGGATGATAAAAACCTAAACGATAGCTCACAAGCATGTGGCAATCACCAAGAAGTTTTCTTAAGTTTTCTCCGACAGATGAAGGCTTAAAGCCGTAAGTTATATCACCAAGGATGGGATATCCCAAAGAAGAAAGATGAACTCTTATCTGGTGGGTCCTTCCTGTGTATATGCGCAGCTCTAAAAGGCTAACGCGGTACTTCTCAAACCTTTTGAGCACTCTGTATTCTGTCTTGGCAGGTTTTCCCTCTTGGCTTACCCAAAACTTTTTCCTATCCGTAGGGTGTCTTCCAATGGGTCTTTCTATAACTCCTTCATCCTCTTTGGGAAGCCCGCTAATAAGTGCCCTGTATAGTTTGAGAACTCTTCTTTCTTTGAACTCTTCCGCTAAGCGCAAATGTGCCTTGTCAGTCTTTGCAACCACCATAAGCCCTGCTGTGTTTTTGTCCAATCTGTGGACTATCCCTGGCCTTTCCCATCCTCCAATGCCAGAAAGATGTTTTATCCTAAAAAGAAGAGCATTTACCAGAGTACCAGAAGAGTATCCGGGAGATGGATGCACCACAAGACCACAGGGTTTTATAAGCACTAATATGTGCTCATCCTCATAAACCGTATCAAAGGGTATATCCTCGGGTAGTACTTCTACAGGCTGTGGCTCTGGTACAAAGAAAGTGATCCTCTGCCCCGGTTTTAGCTTTTTAGATGGCTTTTTGATCTGAATATTATCAACCAGCACAAAACCCTCTTCTATGAGCTTCTGTATATAACTTCGCGAAAACTCTCCGTAAGCTTCTGTTAAGAAAGTATCTAACCTCTTGTTTTCAAAAGGTTCTTCAACCGCAAATTCAAGAACTTCCGCTATCTTCTTTCCCAACTCTGACATATATAACTATATCTTCTGGCTCTTCTTCAAGATTTAGGCTCTTTATCAGCCCAAAAACCACATTGTAGGCGACCCTTTTTGGAAAGTCTTTTAGCCTTATGTCTTTTCCATTGACCTTTATAACCACCTGTTTCATAGTAGAATAATTTTAACTCAAGTGATCTCAACTTTTACAAAGGATTGATCACCCTTTTTCTCTATAAGTATTCTCTGGTCAAACTTTTCCGCCAAATCCTCAAGATGGCTAATAATACCTACCATTCTTCCTGCGTTTAGCTTTATAAATTCAAAAAACTCTCCCAAGGATTCTCTTGTTTCTCTGTCAAGAGAGCCAAAGCCTTCATCTATGAATATACTTTCCAAGGGTGCATTGTGTGAGACTATATCACTGACTGCAAAGGCAAGGGACAGGCTGGCAAGAAAAGTCTCTCCTCCACTTAGCGTCAGGACACTCCTCTCATAACCAGAAGACCTATCAATAATGTAAAGATTATCCCTTTCATCATCAACAAGCTTAAACTCGTACAGTCCAGAGCTAAACTTAAGAATGTAGTAGCTTGCTCTGTCAAGTATGCTGTGTAGCATGTATCTGCTTATAAAGTCCGGAAAGTGATCGCTTCTCATGTCTCTCTCTAAGACTTCGTACTTTTGAAGTTCCTGCGTTAGTTGAGTAAGCTCCTGCTCCACTTCCTTTTTTCTGCGTAAATTTTCTTTAGCTTGCTGTAGATCTTTGGAAAGACTTCCTACCTCTTGATATATCTGATTTATAGTATTTTCTAAGGATCTTAGCTCTTCCTCTATACTCCGCCTGTTTATATCCTGTGGATACTGAGCGAGAGCTTTCTCTAAACTTTGCAGTTCTTCTTGGAGGCTTTTAACAGACATATTATACTGAGAAATTTCTTCCTCAAGCTTTTGTAGTTCTTCCTTTGGAACGCACAGAGATTTTAGGCTTTCTATGTTTCCAAACTTTTTTATGGCTGGAAGGAGAACCTGGTATATCTCTCCAAGCTTTTTTCTTGTGTCTTCTCTATCACTTTCGTTCTGTCTTAATTTCTCCTCTATAATTGAAAGCTTTGCCTTTAAAGATTCCCTGTAATCCCTTATTTTTTTATATTTTTCTTGCACTTGGTTTATGATCTCTTGTCTTTCTATAAGCTCCCGCTCAATGGCTAAAAGCTCTTTGTAGGGATCTTCTATCTTTCTGCTTAGCCTTTCTAAAAGTTCCTGTTTTCCTTTATTTAGCTCAGCAAGGTCTTTGTTGAGGTGTTCCAAGCTTGTGCGGATAGCGGTTAGCTCCTCTGACTTTTTTAACACTCTGGGCATTAGGTCTTCACGCTGTTTTCTTATTTGTTTTTCCTCTTCCTTTAGCTTTAAGAAGGTTTCGTACTTTTCTTTAAGCTGTGAGTAAGTTTTATAAAAGTCCTCGTAGTCTACAAGCTCGTTTCTCTTTTGCTCAAGGTCTTTTTTCCTGTTTTCCTGACTTGCTATATCACTAATAACTTTCTGTTCCTGCTGTCTGATCTTCTCAAGCTCCTGTTTTATGTGGGTAAACTCTTCGGTACCTTTTTCAGATAGTGCGGGCAAAGTTTGGATCCTATTGCCACAAACGGGACATAACTGCCCGGGTGAAAGTCTTAGCGCTATTTGGTGAATACTTGCCTCAAAAAGTTTGGACTCCAGCTTCTCTCTTTCAAACTGAAGTTTTTTGAGCAGTTCTTCGAGGTTTTTCATCTGGATTTCTATCTTTTGTATTTCCAAATTTATCTTAGAGAGCTCATCGTATCTTGTTTTACGTTCTTTGGCTTCTGCGTATTTAGCTTCAATACCTTCTAAGTCTTTAAGTTGTTTTTCTATCTGAGAAAGCCTATCTTCTTTACTTTTTAGGTTTTCTTGGAGGTGCTTTAGTTCTTCTTCAAGATTTTCTTTTAATTTCTGCTTCTCTTCCAAATCTAGAGTGGTCTGTTTTATCTTTTCTTCTATTTTTAACAGTTGATTAATAAGGTCTCTTTCTATTTTCAAATGTCCTATTTCTGATGATAGTTCTCCAAGCTTTTCATACTCTTTTTCTACACTTTTGAGTTCTTCCTCTACATTTTGAAGTTCGTGTTTATACATTATATGGCCACTTTCTAAGCGTTTTTTTTCTTCTATAAGCTCATCCGATTTTTTTTCTAACTGCTCGTATTCCTTCAAAAAATGCTCGTATCCTGATATCTCCTTAGCTATGCTTAGTTTTTCCTGTTTTTTTTGCATCTGCTCTTGCTCTTTCAAAAGCTCTGAAAGTTTTGACTTTTTATTTGATAACTCTTCTTCTATCCTCTCCTTTTCCATTGCTCTGCTAAGCTGGGATCTGAGTTTTTCTTTTTCTCTTTCAAGTACTTCTATCTGCCTTTTTTTATTTTCTAACTGATGCTCCATGTTAACCACTGTTTCTTCTGTAATGTTTACTAAGTTTGAGTATTCTGCCTCAAGAACGCGTTTCTTTCCTTTTAGGTCATTTAAAGTTTCTTTTATGATCTGGTTCATTTTTTCAAAGATCTTGTCGTATCCCAAAAGTTTGTTTAGAATTTCTCTGCGTTCGGTGGGTCTTTGTGGCTTTAGAAACCTATCAAACTGTCCTTGAGGTAGCACTATAACCTTCGTGAAGGTTTCATAATCCATACCCAGTATCTTGGATATATAGTCTTCTACCTCTTTGACTTTTAGGTTTAAGGGTTTTGAGCCTTCGTAAAACCTTACTACCTGAGGCTTTGAAATTTCGTATAATCTGTCTACGGTGTATCTTTTGTCTTTTACCGAAAACTCAAAGCGGACTCGCATGCGCCTTTGTCCCTTTGAAAGAAGGTATTCCTGCGGGTTTGTTCCTTTGTATCTGGGTACTTTTCCGTATAAAGCATAGCATATGGCGTCTATAAGACTTGTCTTACCCGCACCTGTTCTTCCCTGAATTATAAAGAAGTTAAGGTCTGAAAAATCAACCATCTGTCTTCTGTAAACGGTGAAGTTCTCAAGTTCAAGCAGTATGGGTCTCATATTCCGCCCTTTGAAGCAGTTTAATAAACTCTTCCATCAGCTCTTTAGATGGTTTTTGTCTAAGAAACTTCTCGTAATAATCCATGTAAGCGGATATCAGGTCTACTTTTTGTGGTTCGTATGTTCTCTCACCGTTATCTTGGTTTAATGGTTGTATCTCAAACCTTACAAGGTTATCGCCAAGTATCTCCTCTATCTGTTTTTTCTTTACATTTATACTCATATCTCTCATATCTGCAGTTAAAATCACTTTGAAAATACCTCTCATGCCTCTGAGTCTTTCAAGCACCTCAGAAAAGTTTTCTCTGGGACCTACTTTTATCTCATGAAGTTCTCTTTTAATGTCTAACTTTATAGGTTTTACTTGAAGCTCATCTTCAAGAATTACCAAGTTAGCAAACTTCTCCATGCCTTTTTCAGAAAAGTCTATCTGATAAAGACTTCCCGAATAGTAAGCTCTGTTTATTCTTTGGTGCCTATGTACATGTCCAAGAGCTATATAATCAAAACATTCGGGTATGTGCTCCAATTTTAGTGCGTAAAACTCTCCTACTGTAGACTGTCTTTCCGTTCCTGAGATTTTGGCGCTTTCCACCATTAGATGTGCCAAAAGCACCTTGTAGCGTGCAGACTCAACATGTTTGGCTAATACTTTCAAATAGTTAGCTACTTTTTCCGTATAGCTTCTGTGTGGGTTTTCGTGTAGGTGAGTTAAGAGTCTTTCGCTGGGATAAGGAAGGCACGCTACAGTTAAGTCTCCAAATTTTAATATACAATCCTTTGGGTCTTTACATGGTCTGTCTATCACATGTAGATGAGCTATCCTTCTAAGGTGTTTGTAGGACCTTATAAGGTCGTAGCTGTCATGATTACCCGCTATGAGTACCGTGTGTACACCTTCAGTGTGTAGTTTAGTTAAGAAGTCAAGCATCATATCTTGTGATTCGTGATCTGGGTTTGCTTTGTCGTAAATGTCCCCCGCTATGAGAAGTACATCTACTTTTTCTTCTTTACATATATTTATCACCTGACTAAGGGCATATTCAAGGTCCTCATTTCTGTTTATCCTTCCTAAGGACTTACCTGCATGAAGGTCTGATATGTGCAATAGTCTCATGTTTCCCTCCACTTACAGAGCATTATACTACTCTTGCCTCCTTGAAAGAAATAATCCTATGGCGTATATTTTAAAGAATGAATACCTATTCGGAGGATTATCATGTGTAGAGAGTGTGGTTGTTCAGTCAATCATCAGCACGAACACAAACACGAAGAGACAAAGACCTTGGAAGTATTCACCAAGATCCTTGAAGCCAATGACAGGCAGGCACAGGAAAACAGAGAACATTTTGAAGAATATGGAGTTTATTGCATAAACCTGATGAGTTCTCCCGGTGCTGGGAAGACGAGCCTCTTGGAGAAAACTATAGAACTTTTAGGAAACGAGCTAAGGATAGGGGTCATAGAAGGAGATCTGGAAACCAACAGGGATGCAGAGAGGATAAAAGCGAAGGGTGCACCAGCTTATCAGATCACTACAGGGAGCGCTTGCCATCTTGATGCCTCAATGGTTCACGATGGAATACATCATCTTCCTTTAGAAGGCCTTGATGTGGTCTTTGTGGAGAATGTGGGGAACCTTGTCTGTCCAGCCTCTTACGATGTGGGAGCACACCTCAATGTGGTGCTCCTTTCCGTCACGGAAGGGGATGATAAGCCAGAGAAGTATCCGGTGATGTTTAGGTCTGCAGACCTTATGTTGATAACCAAGATAGACCTTCTTCCTTATGTGGATTTCTCCGTTGAGAGGGCACTCAGTAGCGCGAGGAAGATAAAGCCAAATATGGACTTTATGATGTTGTCCACAAAAACGGGAGAAGGGCTTGAGGACTGGATAGATTACTTAAAGTTTAAAGTAAAGTTCTACAGGAAGGCACTGAAATGAATGTACTTTGGCTCCAGAGACTTTCGTGTTGCGGAAATACTCATTCTCTTTTGAACTGTGACACTTTTAACTCCCTTCTCAAAGAAGTAAACTTTCTTTTTCACCCATCTCTTTCCATAGAAAACGAGGAAGAGATTATAAACAAAGTGCTTGAGGGTAGTTTAAAGCTTGACCTTTTTATCCTTGAGGGTGCGGTAAGGATTAATGACGAGAAGGTGAAGGAGCTTTGTTATACCGCAAACTATGTGATGGCAGTAGGCAGTTGTGCGGTTTACGGCAACATACCAGCCTTGAAAGATAACTATGTGTGTGGACTTCAGTATAGATTTAAAGAGAAGGGAGGGTTGTTGGGAGAAGATTTTGTTTCTAAAGGAGGGCTTCCGGTTATCAATCTATCTGGCTGTCCAGCGCATCCCGAATGGATAGTAGGTGTTATCAGATCGCTTGCAAGAGGCATAAAACCTGCGTTGGACAGCTGGGGCAGACCCAAAGAGTTTTACTCAAGCCTTACCCACTGGGGATGTACAAGAAACGAGTACTTTGAATGGAAGATAGAACCCGAAAGCTTAGGCTCAAAAAAGGGATGTCTATTTTATAACTACGGATGCAGAGGTCCCATGACTTACTCTTCTTGCAACACTATCCTCTGGAACGGAGTGAATTCAAAAACAAGAGCAGGCACACCCTGTTTTGGTTGTACTGAGTTTGACTTTCCAAGGGTGGGGCTTTTTGAAACAAAGCAGTTTGCTGGCTTGCCTGCGGAACTACCCATAGGTGTCTCAAAGAGAGGCTACATAATGCTTTCTGGCATTGCAAAGATGTTTGCACCTGAGAGGTTGAAAGTTGAAGATTGAGAAAAGGCTTCTTTCAAGAGTAGAAGGTACAGCAGAACTTGAACTTATATGGGGAAACGGCTATGTACAGGATGTCAAGATAAAAATACCCAGTTCAAGAGGCATAGAGAAGGTACTTGAAGGAAGACCCTTTATGGACGCTCTTGTAATAACGCCAAGAGTGTGTGGTATATGTGGACATGCCCATCTTATGGCTTGTGTAAGAGCCTTAGAGGATGCTGTAGGGAATGTAAAGCTTACCCAAAAGGCTAAACTGGTGAGGGACATAACGCTTACCGTGGAAATGATACAGAACCACATAAAGTGGTTTTACCTGTTCGTAATGCCAGACTTTATAAGGCTTGGAGAAAAAATTGAGGATTTTGAACCCTTCAAAGGTAAAAAGTGGAAGAAAGCTATAAATGTATCATCAAATGTGGTAAAAGTAATAGCAATATTTGGTGGTCAGTGGCCCCACTCTTCTTACGCTGTTCCTGGAGGCATAACTTCAAACTTTACTACCTCAGATATTTCAAGAGCATTATCCGTAGTAGAAAGTGTTGTCGAATTTTTTCTTGAGGATATGGTGGGTATGGATGAGGAAAGTTTTCTTTCTGCAAGGAGCGCCGGTTTATGGGAAGAACTAAAGGGAGATATAAGACTATTTGTAAACTTGTGCATCAAACACAAACTTGAAAAGGTAGGATCTTCCTATGGAAGACTGCTTACTGGAGGTGAGGTATTTCCTTGCATAAGTCCGGGTCATTTTACTGGAGAAAAAAAACTGTGTTCCCTTAATCTTTCAAAAATAAAAGAAGTTGTTAGTCCCTCCTATTCCAGTGTAAAAGTGGTAAGATACAATGGGCTTCCCTACGAAACTGGACCTCTATCGCGCCAATTTCTTTCTGGTAATCCCTTCATCAAAAGACTTTACAAGGCATACAAAGATAGCTACATGACAAGAGTATTGGCTCGTCTTCTTGAGGTTTGGGAACTACTGGATGCCATCAGAGAAAAGCTCCGCGGGCTATATGCTTTAATAAAGGAAGCTTCTTACCATCCTTCTTATCAAAAGGCAGACAAGGTATTTGGAGAAGGAATAGGCGTGGTTGAGGCTGCAAGAGGTACGCTTATACACCGTGTACATATAAGCAAAGGCATTATAACTGAGTACCACATCATAACTCCTTCTGTGTGGAACTTGGGTCCTAGATGTGAAAAGTACTTAGGCGTAGCAGAAAAAGCAATTATCGGTTTAGAAGATCCCTTACATGCAGAGATGGTCTTAAGAAGTTTTGATGTCTGTTCTGTATGCACAACGCACTAAAAGGAGGTGGCTAATGAGAAGAATTCTTCTATCGCAAGGTGGTGGTGGAGAGGAAACATGGAAACTCATAAAGGATGTATTTTTAAAACACTTTTCCAACGAACATTTAGAAAAGCTTGAAGATGCCACATTGCTTGAGATAGATTCTAAGATAGCTTTTACCACAGATTCTTTCACAGTAAACCCTCTCTTTTTTAAAGGAGGAAACATCGGAAAGCTTGCGGTTGCCGGTACAGTAAACGACCTGGCAGTGATGGGAGCAAAGCCTCTTTATATGTCAGTAGGATTTATCATAGAAGAAGGTTTTCCTTACGAGGACCTTGAAAGCATTGTGGTAAGTATGAAGGAAGAAGCAAAAACCTCAGGTGTACTGATAGTTGCTGGTGATACAAAAGTAGTACCCAAAGGAACTGCAGATGGGATCTTTATAAACACTTCTGGCATAGGCAAAGTGCTTTACGAAGGTTTGTCCTGTAGGAACATAAAGGAAGGAGACCTCATTATAGTGTCTGGAGGTATAGGTGAACATGGTGCGTGCATACTTGCCCAAAGGGAGGGTATATATATGGACATAGAGCTTGAGAGTGATTGTAGAAGCCTCTGGAATCTTGTAGAGAGGATAATCTCTTCTAATGCGGAAATACATGCTATGAGAGATCCTACAAGAGGTGGTCTTTCCGCGGTTCTTCACGAATGGGCAAGAAGTTCCCAAGTTTCCTTCTTAGTACAAGAAGAAAATATACCAATAAAGGAACCCGTTTTGGGACTTTGTGATCTTTTGGGTCTTGAACCTTATCACCTTGCCTCTGAGGGAAGGCTTGTTGTAGCAGTCCCTGAAAAAGAAGCAAAGAAGGTACTTGAAATAATAAAGGAACACCCTGATGGAAGAGATGCACAGATAATAGGCAGAGCTATTCCTGCAGAAGGACAACCCAAGGTTATTCTTAAAACTTCTTACGGTACACACAGAGTGCTTGATCCCCCTGCAGGTGAGCTTTTACCGAGGATATGCTAACATGCACGAGTTTTCCGTAGTACAGAGCCTGATGGAACTTATAGAGAAGTATGCGGAGGAAAATAGAGCAAAAAAGGTCCTTAAGGTTGTTGTAAGCATAGGCGCACTTTCAGGTATAGAGCCACACCTTCTTGAGCTTGCCTTCAACACTTTCAAAGAAGGTACCATAGCCGAAAGTGCCCTCTTAGTTATTGAAAAGGAGAAACTAAAGGTTAAGTGTCAGGAGTGTGGTGCAGAAGATGAAAAAGATGAGCTCAACGCACTATGCCCTTTCTGTGGATCGCTGAATACAGAGATCATCTCTGGACAGGAGATGCTTCTTAAAAGCCTTGAGTTAGAGTGTGAAGATGAGACTTAAAATAAACCTAAAAGGTGCGGTTCAAGGTGTGGGTTTTAGACCCTTCGTGTTTCGCCTTGCGTCTGAGTTAGGATTGAAGGGATGGATAATAAATGACTCTTCCGGTGTGGAGATAGAAGTTGAAGGAGATGAGACTATTTTACAAACCTTTTTGATACGGTTGAACGCAGAGAAGCCCCCCTTAGCTCACATATACTCACAGGAAGTGGAGTACTTAGAAGATGTAGGGTACTCAAGCTTTGAGATAAGAGAAAGCAAAGGAGAAGGTAGGAAGGAAGTTTTAGTACTGCCAGATATAGCCACATGCGACGAGTGCCTGAAAGAGCTTTTTGATCCGCAAGACAAGAGATACATGTATCCCTTTATAAACTGTACCAACTGCGGACCAAGGTTCACCATAATAGAAAAACTTCCCTACGATAGACCCAACACAAGTATGAAGGTTTTTCCCATGTGTGAAGACTGTCTTAGGGAATACGAAGACCCTGTCAACAGAAGATTCCACGCACAACCCAACGCTTGTCATGTTTGCGGTCCTTGGGTAAGCCTCTACGCAAGTGATGGAAAATTACTGGCAGAAAGAGGTGATGCTATAAACCTCCTTATAAAAGCTCTGAGAGATGGTCTCATCGTTGCTGTGAAAGGTATAGGAGGCTTTCATCTCATGTGCGATGCCACAAGAGAAGAACCAGTAAAACTTCTCAGAGATAGGAAAAGAAGGTTAGAAAAACCTTTTGCTGTCATGTTTAAGGATATGGAGCAAGTAAGTGAGTATGCGGAACCAACAGAACTTGAAAAGGCACTACTCCTATCCCCAGAAAGACCAATAGTTCTAATAAAAAAACGAAAGGAACTTGCACCTTCCGTAGCACCAGGGCTTAAAAGAGTTGGAGCATTTTTACCTTATTCACCTCTTCATCACATAATTCTAAAAGCTCTTGATTTTCCTGTGGTTGCAACCTCTGGTAATCTTTCTGACGAACCTATAGTCAAAGATAATGAAGAGGCTCTAAGAAAACTATCCTTATTTGCGGATATGATCCTCGTGCATAACAGAGATATAAAAAGAAGGTGCGATGATTCGGTTTTTAAGGTGGTAGGTGGGATACCACAGCCCATTAGGAGATCAAGGGGGTACGCTCCGCTTCCCGTAAAGCTATCTTTCAAACTTCCCAAAAAGATCCTCGCCGTAGGTGGTATGCTAAAGAACACTTTTGCTATAGGTTTTGATGATACGGTAATTCTAAGTCAACATGTGGGTGATGTGGAAAATTTAGAAACGCAGAAAAGTTTTGAAGGTATGGTATTTGACCTCATGACTCTTTACGAATTCAAACCGGAGGTCGTAGTGTGCGACCTCCATCCCAGATACGAAACCACAAGGTGGGCAGAATACTTTTCTCAAAAAGAAAACATACCTCTCATCAAAGTCCAGCACCATTATGCTCACATACTCTCGTGTATGGCAGAAAGAGGTATAAACGGTAAGGTGTTAGGAATAGCTTGGGATGGCACTGGGTACGGTGATGACGGAACACTTTGGGGTGGGGAGTTTATGATATGTGATTATCAGGGTTATGAAAGGGTTTTTTACATGAAACCTTTCAGACTCATAGGTGGAGAGAAAGCGGTCAAAGAGCCAAGAAGGATGGCTCTATCTTTACTATTTGAGCTTTACGGAAAAGATGTCTTTGATATGTCCCTACCAGCAGTTAGTTCCTTCACGAACAGTGGGCTTGTAAACCTCTACACAGCATGGTCTAAAGGCATAAACTCCCCTTACTCAAGCTCAGTAGGGAGGCTATTTGATGCTGTTGCTTCCCTTTTGAACATAAAGCAAACTATATCTTACGAAGGACAAGCAGCGATGATGCTCGAAGACCTTTACGATCCATCTATTAAGGACCATTATCCTTACTTCATTGAAGAAAAACACATAAACTGGAAGCCTACCATATTGGCTATTATTGAAGACAGAGAAAAAGAAAAAATACCTTCTAGGTTTATAAACACATTGGCTAAAATATGTCTTGATGTGTCTATCAGGATGGATGTTGAACAGGTTTGTTTATCTGGTGGAGTGATGCAAAACGATCCCTTGGTAAGCAAGATAAAAGAACTTCTAAGTAATAGAGGTTTCAAAGTTTATACACACCAAAGAGTCCCAGCTAACGATGGAGGGCTGTGTTTAGGACAGGCTGTTTATGGCTCCCTTTGAAACAAGACCTTCAATCTCTCTTCAAGAAGTTTTATAGACTCTTCTATATCTTCCTCTTGTGAAGATGCTAAACGCGGAAATATTGTTATTTCAATGGTTTCCAAGATGGGTTTATTGTCCCTGTCAAAGAACACCCCTATCCAAACGCCGTTTATCCCCGTCTCTCTCCATTCTGCAGGCTGAGTTTTGGAATCAAGCCTTATCCTTACCTGTCCTTCTCCAAGTGTATCTAATATTGCAATTCTGTCTTCCTCAGTTAAGGGTAGTTTGTTTATGTATATAATGTGCTCTTCGCCTTTTTCGTAAAGGTCTTTGAGAGCTTGAAGTATTTCGTTGAGTATGGCTGGAGCGTTCATAAGCATAGTAAAGCCTCCACATATTCGTTCCAAGCCTTTATACCCTCAAGCTTCACCACTTCTTTGCCTTCTTTAAAAATTACTACCGCAGGAACGGGATAATCTTTAAGAAGGTCTGGGTAATTGTCTACATTTACGCTATAGAACTTAAACTTACTGCCAAAACTCTTTTCCATCTCAGGAACTACAATATCCGTGTCAAAAATCTCTCTTATCTTTTCCTTTTTCAATTCACTGCGTACATAAAGAACGAAAGTTTCTTTGCCATCAACCAAAGCTCTAAGCTCTTGCCGGCTTAACTCTTTCATAAGTTATACCCCATTCTCTTAACTGTTCTAAAACTTTATCTATCAGATCCTGCATCCTTCTTTTAATTGAGTATGAAAGCTCTACAGAAAGGTCTAAACTCTCTGGCTCTATACCTATCATAACCACCTCTTTAGGTTTTTTACCCAAAAGGTCTGCAAGTGCCAGAACCTCCTGAAAACCAAGCTCGTGTGCGGATACCTTTTTTCTGAAGTACGCCTTTACCTCCTCATCTTTTAGCTTATAAAGGGTGCCTGGAGGTCCTCCCCCAAGCACCGCATCAACTACTAACAGCCTCTCAAAGCCTTCCATAAAGTAAAGCAGGTCTATACCGAGCGTTCCACCATCCATGAGTTCCACACCATCAGAGAAGGAGTAGTTCTTCCTAAGCTCTTCTACCACCCTTACTCCAACGCCTTCGTCGGACAGAAGTATGTTCCCTATACCCAGCACGAGCACCTTCATTCTTCTACATCCTTTATATCAACGGGTTCCCTTTCAAACACCTTATAACCGCTGAACATGGAAGAAAGCTCACCGTTCTTCTTTATGGCTTCCTCTCTTATGACAAAGTAAACATGAAGCACTGCAAAGATGATTATGAGCCACGCTATCCAGTGATGCCACATGTGCACCATAAACTCACCACCTAAGAAACCTAAAAGCCATCCAAACAGAGAAGACCAAAAGCTACCGGGCTTGGACATTCCGTACATGGCAAAACCTGTTGCTATCATGAAGAATATCATAAAGTAAACGATGGGATAGACCGTTCTTGCACATGCGTTTCTTATGTACTCGTGTCCTTCTGTATCCCTCATGATAAAGGCATACTTTAGTGTGATCTCCTTCAGGCTCGTCCAGTAATCTTTCTTCCAAACAGCAGGAAAGACCAACCTGTCCCTCTTATTAAACACAGCGATTATTATCCTAAAAAGAAAGGAAGCCAGAAGAATATACCCAGCTATGAAGTGGACTTTCCTGATGAAGTCCATGGTAAGTCCTTCTCTGTAAGCGTATGTAGCTTCTACGCCTGTAGGACCCAAGAAGAAGGGATTTCCTATGTAAAGTCCAGTAAAGAAGAGAACCATTATGGTTAAAAAGTTTACCCAGTGCCACAACCTCAACCCTGGGCTAAATATGTAAATCTTCTTTGCTTCTATCATAGCCTATACCTCCTTAATAGCACACATTGGCGCCCTGCACTTTGACGCTTACTATCTCTTTCCCTTCTGTATCGTAAATATGTGTAGAACATGCAAGACATGGATCAAAGGAGTGAATACCTCTGAGAACCTCAAGGGGTTTGTCTACAACTTTAACGGGTGTGTCCTTCATGCACTCTTCAAAGGCACCCTGTCCTCCCATGGGATCCCTCGCCCCACCGTTCCATGTGGTGGGAACAACGCACTGATAGTTTGCTATCTTGCCATCTTTTATTACTACCCAGTGTCCTAAGGCTCCCCGTGGTGCATCAGTTATACCAACGCCTTTTGCCTCCTTTGGCCATGTAGAAGGGTCCCACTTTTCCATGTTTGCAACCGCTGTATCTCCTGCCTTTATGTTATCGTAGAGCTTTTTCAGGAAGTAGAGGTTAGCAGTAGCACCTAACTGAGCCTCAAGTCCTCTTGCTGCTGTTCTTCCTACAGTGGTAGGTAACCATACATGAGGGGGTAAATCAAGCACTTTTGAGACTGTGTCTATCTGTTTTATCACCATCTCATCTATCCAGCTGGGTTTTATATGTCCTTGCTTTACTGCAGTATAAACTACTATGTACCTTGCCAGCGGACCCACCTCGCAGGGCTTTCCTCTCCATCTTGGGGATTTTATCCACGAGTACTTACCCTTTTCGTCAAGATACTTCCACTGAGTCTTAGTTCCTTCCTTGGGTCCCGTGTAGTTGGGTTCTGTTATGCCGTCCCAAGGATGGAGTCCTTTAGTTTCGTCAGGATACTTGTACCAAGAGTGGGCTACATACTCCTGTATCACATTGGGATCTGCAAAGTCCTTTCCTACCATGGGATAGTATTTAGCCTTATCAACACCTTCTGCAAAGTCTTCCACAACGCCGTTGCAATGGTAAAGTATCTTGTTATGATAGTCTCCCGTCTTTATACCTCTGTAAGGCTCGTCAGGAAACTCACCGTACCCGATCACCCTTTTCTTTGCAAGTCCACCGCCGTAAACCTGTCCCTTCTGTACATATATGTGTCCTATAGCCAGAAGGTCTATAAGATAAAAGAGATTTACCGCTTCTACTTGTGTGTATATGGCATCTTCAACCACTGCGAGCCTTTCTGTGTTTATAGGTGCGTTCATGTCGTTCATAGATATGGAACAGGTCATTCCGCCTACCAGATAGTGAGGATGTGGATTTTTACCACCGAAAACCACCTGAGGTATAAAGAGCTCCCTCTGAACATCAAGCATGTTAAGATAGTGAGCTACTGCCATGAGATGTACCTCAGGAGGTAAGAGTTTGTAGTCCGGATGGTCCCACCAGTGCGCAGCGAAAATTCCAAGCTGTCCACTTTCCACTATCTTCTTTATCTTTTCCTGAAAAGCTCTGTAATATCCCGGTGTAGCCTTGGGAAACTTTTTTGGATAGGCTCTGTGACCCAAGAAATCAGGCATGACTTCTGCAATAGCTCCGTATTTTTCTAAGAGCTGGTTCTGTAAAACCGCAGTCTGAACTGGATCCGCTTTAAGAGCCTCTACAGGAGAAACCCAGTCAAGAGCATGAAGGTGGTAAAAGTGTACCAAGTGATCGTGTACCTGCAAACTGCCGTACATGATGTTCCTTATATAGTTAGCATTTTTGGGAATTTGAATCTCAAGGGCATCTTCTATGCAACGCACAGAGGCGAGCGCATGTATAGATGTACACACACCGCATATCCTCTGAGCAAAAGCCCACGCGTCCCGTGGGTCTCTTCCGCGCAGGATAAGCTCAATACCTCTCCACATGGTACCCGAGGATACAGCATCCTGCACTTTACCCGTTTTTTCGTCTACAATGACCTCGATCCTGAGATGCCCTTCAATTCTTGTTACAGGGTCAACTACCACCCTTGCCATGTTTATTTACCTCCTCTGTTTTTTATCTTAGAAAGCACACCGTGAGCAACCGCACCTGCTGCAGCGGCAGCCACAGCCACCGCACCTACCTTGTCAGGGCTTGCTTCTACATTAGGTAAAGGTATTGTAGTAAGTCTTTGGTAGAAGGGTCCTTTGTCCCAAAAGTCTTCCTCTGCACAACCTATACAACCGTGGCCAGCCTGTATTGGATAAGAAAGACCGTTGTACCAACGGATGTTTCCACAGGAGTTATAAGTAGTTGGTCCTCTGCATCCTACTTTATAAAGGCACCACCCTTTCTTAGCGCCATCATCGTCAAATCTCTCTACAAACTGACCTGCGTTGAAGAATGCTCTTCTGTAGCAAGTGTCGTGTATGCGATTGCCATAGAACTGCTTGGGTCTTCCCTGAGAATCTAAAGGAGGTATAGCATCAAAAAGAACAAGATACATAATAACGCCCGTCATTACCTCTGCAATGGGAGGACAGCCAGGAACTTTTATGATGGGTTTGTCCGTTATAACCTTGTGTATGGGGACAGCGGTGGTAGGGTTTGGCTTTGCAGCTTGTACGCATCCCCAACTGGCACAAGAACCCCAAGCGATAACAGCCTTTGCTCCCTTTGCAGACTCCTTGAGGTTCTCAAGGAAAGCTCTCCCTCCTACTACGCAGTACATACCATCCTCACCCAGCGGAGGGTTTCCTTCAACAGCAAGGATGTAATTCCCCCAGTACTTTTTTATGATCTCCTCCCTGTGCCTTTCAAGAGCTTCTCCTGCAGCAGCAGAAAGTGTATCATCGTACTCAAGGGATATCATGGAAAGCACCACATCAGAAGCCAGAGGTGTTGCAGACCTTATAAAAGATTCAGAACAACAGGTACATTCAAGTCCGTGTATCCACAAAACAGGCACTCTCGGTTTTGTTTCTAAAGCCCTAACAACCTGCGGTATCATGGAAGGAGAAAGCCCCATCATGCCCGTTATGGTGGTTGCAAATTTCAAAAAGTCCCTTCTGCTCACACCGTGCCTTTTAAAAGCTTCCCAAAAGGTTTCCATACCTTACCTCCTTATTGAATATTCGTTCAATAACATGATAAAAAATACATTGATTCTTGTCAAGAAAGTTTTTTTTATAGTTTTTATAAGAAACGCTTATACAAACTTTTCAGTGGGAATTATAATATAGTTATATTGAAATGGGTAAAAGCATAAGGTATTTGGACAGAAACACCGAACCCATGCTACCTCCTCAGGAGAGGAACAAAACTTTCAGAGAGTATGCACTGGGATTTTCCGTAAGTATGGCTCTTGATGAAGCCAAAAGATGTCTCTTTTGCAGAGATGCGGAAAAAAGGTGTATAAGAGGCTGTCCTGTGAATGTGGATATTCCTGGTTTTATTAAGAAAATAACAGAAGGAGACCTTGTGGGTGCATACAAGAAGATTATAGAGACAGACCTATTTCCTTCCATATGCGGGAGAGTATGTCCTCAAGAGAGACAGTGTGAAGGTTCTTGCATACTCTATTACGATACAGTAAAAGACAGGAAAAATAAAGGTCTTCCTGTGAGCATAGGAGCTCTTGAGAAGTTTGTAGGGGACTTCATTCGCGTATCGGGTATTGAGATAGAGGAAGAAAAGAGAGAACCCACAGGAAAAAAAGTAGCTGTAGTAGGAGCAGGTCCTGCTGGTCTTTCCTGTGCTTACGACCTTCTACGGTGGGGACACGAGGTACACATATACGAAGCTCTACCCAAGGCAGGGGGAGTTATGGCTTATGGCATACCACCAGCAAGGTTGGACAGAGATCTGCTTGATTGGGAAATAGAGAGGCTCAAAAAGCTTGGTGCCAAGTTCTTCTTCGGTTATGTAGTGGGAAGGACTGTTAGCCTGAAAGATCTGTTAGACAGATACGATGCTGTCTTTTTAAGCGTGGGTGCTGGCAGAGGATCTCTGGGAATAAAAGGGGATCACTTGATAGGTGTGTATTCTGCCATAGAGGTGTTAATGCGCATAAATCTGATGCACGCTAAAGACTTTCCTTTGGCTTCCACACCGATAAATTTGGGAAAAAGGACCGTCATAATAGGTGGTGGCTTTACTGCGGTTGACTGTGCCATCAGCGCTTTGAGGTTAGGTGTAGAGACCCATGTGGTCTATAGAAGAACAAGAGAAACCTCTTCAGCAAGGGACGAAGAGTGGGATCACATAAAAGAAGAAGGTGCCATGATTCACTGGCTTACACAACCCATAGAGATACTAGGAGATGAAAAGAATAGGGTTATAGGTGTTAAGTGTATAAAGATGCAGTTAGGAGAACCTGACGAAAGTGGAAGACCCAGACCAGTAGCCATACCCAACTCGGAACACATTATAGAGTGCGATTCTGTTATATTTGCTATAGGACAGAAACCAAACCCTATAGCTTACGAAGATATTCAAGGTATTGAGCTTACAAAGTGGGGTACAATAAAAGTAGATGAACATTTTAGAACAAACATTGAAGGACTTTTTGCAGGAGGGGATGTAGTAAATGGTGGGGATACAGTAGTAAGAGCCATATCTCACGGTAGAAAAGCTGCAAAGGCTATAGATGAATACCTTATGAAGGAGGTAAGAAGATGAAAAAGGTAGCCATAGGTATAGGCTTAGTCTTACTTGCCTTTTTCGTGATCAAGTCCTGCGGTAAATCTCCAGAGGAGCAGGCAGAGAATACAGTCAAAGACTTTATCTCTGCTATAAAGGATAAGGAAGGTGAGGATGCGGTAAAGCTCCTTTACCCACCCTTTAGAGATGCTCTTGCACAAAATGTAAAACTGCCAGTAGAAATTACAGAACTTAAACCTTCCGAACTTTTAGCTTGCATACTTTCAAGCATGGGAAATAACATTGAAAAAGTAAAGTATCTTGATGCTAAAAACATAGATGACAAACATGTAGAGGTGCTTGTCAAGGTAATAGACAAAAATGGTATAGAAAAGCTTTTTAGCTTTATACTTATAAAAGACGAGAAAAAGTGGAAGATAGCCAGTATATCACCTGTCAAATGAAGATACTCATATGGCAGACGGCTTACTTAGGTGATGTTATACTGACTACCCCTATTATAAGAACCTTAAAAAACAACTTCCCAGACGCGGAGCTGGGCTTTGTAGGAAGGTCCTTTGTGGGTGAGCTTTTGAAGGGATATCCCATACGATTTATTCCATTTAACAAAGGCTTCTTTGAGTCTTTCTCAATAATAGACAAGATAAAGGATCACCATATGGTTTTGTCTCCTCACATATCTGCCAGATCTGCGCTCCTTCTGTTTTTGTCAGGCATTCCTGTCCGTATAGGTTTTGATAGATCTGAACTTTCTTGGCTTTACACCCACACAGTAGCCCACACTTGGGGAAAACACGAAGTGGAGAGGAATTTAGACCTTCTGAGACCCTTAGGGATTAGACAAGACAGCATGATAAAAGAAACAAAACTTTTTGTTGATGAGGAGGAGACAAAGATAGTACGAGAAAAGTTTCGTCTGCCGGAAGAGTATGTGGTGCTTGCCCCCTTTTCTAATTTTCCTCTCAAGGAGTGGTACGCAGAAGGGTGGATAGAATTAGCTCAAGCTTTGGATTTACCAAAGGTGCTTGTAGGTACAGAGAAGGATTTACGAAAAGCTATGCATATAGAAAAAAAAGCTAAACTCATAAACTTGACAGGAAAAACCTCTCTCAGAGAGCTCCTTGCAGTGGTTTCGGGGGCAAAGCTCGTGATCTCATCAGACTCCTCACCTGTACACATTGCTAACGCCCTTGGTATTCCTGCCATTTGTGTATACACATCTACCTCACCCTCTTACGGCTTTTATCCTACAATAGGCTCTTATCTCACTCCGCAAATTCCTTGCTCTCCGTGTTCTCCAAATCCTAAAAAATGTAAAACGGGAAGTTATGAGTGCCTCAAAGCAGTAAGTCCAGAAGATGTAATAAAAAAAGCTAACTTTTTCCTATAATGCACGTTCCTGTGTTATTAAAAGAAACTCTGGAAATACTTGTAAAAAACAGGGGAGGGGTGTATGTGGATTGTACTGTGGGGCTTGGAGGACATACAAAAGGAATACTCCAAAAAGACCCTACAGCGTATGTGATAGGTATAGACAGAGATCCCTATGCATTAAAGTTAGCCAAAGAAAACCTCAAGGATTTTGAAGGAAGGTATTCCTTATATCAAGCTAACTTTAAGGACTTGGATCAAGTTTTAAAAGAAGAAGGTATAAAAGAAGTGGACGGTTTTTTGTTTGATCTTGGTGTGTCCATGCTACAGCTCAAAAGCGATAGAGGTTTTTCTTTCCAAAGAGATGAACCTTTGGACATGAGAATGAATCCAGAAGACAAGAAAACCGCCTATCAAGTAGTGAATACTTACAGCGAGAAAGAACTTGCGAGGATTTTCAGGGAATACGGAGAAGAGCGTTACGCAGAAAAAATAGCCAAAGCCATAGTTGTGCAAAGAGCTAAAAAACCCATAGAAACCACCGCTGAGCTTGTACAGATCATACTATCCGTCATACCCTACAGATACGGTAAGATACACCCCGCTACCAAGGTGTTTCAGGCTCTGAGAATAGAAGTAAACCAAGAACTTGCTTCTCTTGAGATTGCCCTTGAGAAAACCATCCCTTTTTTAAAGAAAGGGGGAAGGCTGGTGGTTATCTCCTTTCATTCTCTTGAAGATAGGATAGTGAAGAACTTTTTTAAAAAACACGCGGATACACTCAAAGTGTTAACAAAAAAGCCTATAAGACCCACTATAGATGAGGTAAAACGCAACCCAGCAAGCAGGAGTGCCAAACTTAGAGCGGGAGAGAAAATATGAAATACCTGATGGCAAGTTTGATACTTTTATTCCTTAACTTGCTCTACTCAGCTTATGCGCTAAAAACATCTAAAGAGTATGCCAAAAAACTCTCCGAACTTAGATCCCAGTCTGAGAGATACCTTAAACTCAAAGCGGAGATAGACAGTAAGATCAACTATTCAACCGCTAAAAACTACGCCAAAAGCGATGCTTTTACACCTGTGGACTGGAGCAAAATAAGTATCCTGAAGGAAATCAAGTAAGCTCTTTAAAAATACTCAAAGCTACGTTAATCAAAAGCATGTTAATATAATCGCTCTTATATTAACATAGTTTAATTTTACGTTCTTGGGAGAAGACTGCTTCTTCCAAAACTCCCACCAGCTTTTATTAAGTTTAGTTTTGAGCTCTGCTATTAGTTCCGCCTTAGTTTGCAACTGCCCTTGAAGCTCTCCCAACTTGTACATGACTATGGTATTCGGAAAAGACACTACTATAGCACCAACACTGATCTGTTCCTCTTCCTTCAACTAGATGTAGAAATTGTGAATGACCCATGATATAACTTCTGTCTCCGATACACCAAGAATTTGAGATATTTCACTTAGCTCCCTTATCGTTTCGTAAGATAACCTAAAGTTCTTGCTCTTCTTCCTCATGTTTAATTTAGTGTATAGTTTTGTATAGATTTTGTATAGTGAAAAATTTATGAAGAAAGAGAGAAAGTTCTACTCTTGACTTTTACTATTGTAAGTATATATATACTTATTTAAGGAGGTGATAGATGAGTATCAGAGACTATCTCACACAAGAGCACAGAGAATGTGATGAGCTTTATGCAGAGGTTGAAAGCCTTCTGCAGGAAGATAATTGGGAGAGAGCTTTGGAGGCATTCAAAGCCTTTAAAGATGCTACCCTTCTGCACTTCAAAAAGGAGGAGGACATTCTCTTTCCTGCCTTTGAAGAAACCACCGGCATGGTTATGGGACCAACTCAAGTGATGAGAATGGAACACGCACAGGCAAAAGAGCTTATAGAGAGAATGGAAAAAGCTATTAAGGAAAGGGACAAGAAGTCTTTCCTGTCCTTAGGTGAAACCTTTATGGTGCTCATTCAACAGCATAACATGAAGGAAGAGCAGATCCTTTATCCCATGTGCGACCAGCACCTTCCTGCAAGCAATATAATAGAAAACATGGAAAGATTATGACGGGACTTTCTTTACAACAGGCACCGCCTTTTATAATAGTCTTTGGTTTTTTCTTAACTGCCTGCTCTTTTGGTGTAATCCTCTCTATTGCAGAGTTTTACATGGCTTTGAGACATGCTCTTTATCTACCTGCTTTAGTGCACCTATACACCTTAGGATTTGCTCTCTTTACTATGTTTGGAGCGCTCTTTCAGATGCTACCCGTAGTTGCAGGAGCGGTTATAAAAAATCCAAAACCTAAGGCTCTCATCTCTTATCTTTTACTCATCTCTGGAATACCTACATTTGTTTATTCCTTTATTTTTGGCAGGTTCATGCTTCTTGGTGCTCTCTTGACCTACGCAGGGATACTTTATACATCTCTACTCATGCTGTACCATCTTTTTAAGATCAAGAGCTTCACACCCACACCCAAGGGCATGAAGTTCTCCTTGGTGTTTCTCTTACTTGGTGCTACAGCAGGTCTATACCGCGTGCTTTCTTACTATGGCTATTTACCTACATGGGAAAAGGTGCTTGACCTTCACTATACCTTGCTTCTTTTTGGGTGGATAGGACTGCTCATATCTGCTGTTTCTTTTCAGGTAGTGGAGATGTTCTTTGTAGCTAAGGGTTATCCCAAACATTTTTCAGAAAATTTCCCTCTGCTTGTTTCGTTGTCCATCTTTCTATCTATCATGGGTAATTTCTTCAGTCTACTTCTGCTTTTTCTCTTCTTTGCATACTCTTTTCTGACACTAAAAGGGCTGATAGCAAGAAAAAGAAAAATTAAAGACTACACTCTGTACTTCTGGTATCTTGGGCAGATTAGCCTTGTGATCTCTCTTGTACTTTTTGGTTTTAAAGAGGGCTTTTTTATTCCTTTTCTCTTTTTCTATGCAGTTTTCTTTACCAGCATTATTATGGGTATGATGTACAGGATAATACCCTTTCTCGTGTGGTTCCACTCAAGCAATGAAGGAAGAAAAGATGTACCATTAATGTCAGAAGTGATACCTCCAGAAAGAATAAAGATTAGCTTCTACCTACACTCAGCTTGGGTTTTAATGACTGTGCTTATCTACCTACTGGGTGAAGGGTATCTTCTTGCGTCCGTTATCCATCTTATATCTTCCCTTTTTCTTCTTTACAACATATATAAAGGTGGCATTCTTTACTTTAAAACTCAACCCTGACCGCTACACCATGAAGTTTTCCGTGAGGGAATCTATAAAACTCTACAAAGCTTGGTGTGGTACGCTTTAGGAAACTGAAAAGTTTCCAAAGGAACTTATCAGTATATATGTACTCAACTCCGTAGAATATGGCTCTTTCGTAAATGCCTACCGCTCTTAGCTCTTTATCAATGTCTAACACTTCCATGTATCCGTATCTTATCTCCACAAGCCTAAGTCCTGTTGTGATTTCCATTAAGAGAGTACTCACACCAAAAGGTTCGTCCTTCTTTACCAAAGAAAGAAAGACATTGTCTTCGTATAGTATTCCGTGCTCAAAAAAGGTTTGGGTAACATAAGGGGGAATACTTTTTAGGTCTCTCACTAAGAATATGGCTGTGCCTTTTATCCTTGGGCTTTTTGCATAAAGTTCTTCAAACTTAAGGACAAACTCTTTGAAGGTTATAAACCTCATCTTTCTGTAAAGCTTGGATTGTCCCGAAGTATAAAGAACCATTACAGATATGGGAACCGATGCAAAAATAACAGACCAATAGGCGCCGTGAGGTATTTTGTAGAAGTTAGAGAGGAAGAACGCTATATCTACAAAGAGCAAGAAAACAGAACCTATGAAGTAAAAAACTTCCCTTTTCATGAGGTGTATAAAGGTTAGGAAAAAGCCCGTTATTGTCATCACAGCACTAACTGCAAATCCATAAGCGGATGCCATGTTATCAGAGGTTTTAAAGTTAAAGTACATAAATATTACACCCATCATCAGAGCCCAGTTAACTGCAGGTATGTATATTTGAGTGCTTAACTCAGTTGATGTATGTTTTATGTTTAGTAGTGGTGCTATCCTCACATTTATAGCCTGAAAAACTATTGAGAAGGCACCGCTTATGAGAGATTGAGATGCTATAATACCAGCAATAATTACCAAGATTAAGAAGGGAATGTAAAAAGTGTCTCCAAGAACTGCATGGGCAGACTCAAAAAACACAGCCTGCTCTTTGGAGGTCCCTCCCTTTAAAAGGAAAGATGCCTGACCCAGATAGTTAAGTACTAACATAGGAAAGACATAAATCCATGCCTGCCTTATGGCAACCCTTCCCAAATGTCCCATATCCGCATACATTGCCTCACCACCCGTTGCTGCAAGTATAACCTCGGAAAGTGCTACAAAGCCCTTTAAGGGATTGTTCATCAGGAACTCAACAGCATGATGAGGACTTAAAGTGTAAAGCACCTGTGGATAGGAAATAATATGATAAAAACCTATCAATCCTATGCTGGTAAACCAAAGGAACATTATAGGTCCAAAGTATTCACCTAACTTTCCAGTACCTTTGGATTGTAAAAGAAAAAGTCCAACGGTGATAATAAGTGCTATGAGTATTACCTCAAACTGTGGTGTGTGCTCAAAGCCCGGAATAAGCCTTATACCTTCTGCAGAGCTAAGGATAGTTATGGCTGGGGTTATAACACCATCTCCCAGCAAGAACCCAAGACCTATAAATACAAGTATCCTATAGAGCTTTCTGAGTTTTTTGCTTTTTGTCAATGACTTTGCTATTTCTCCAAGCACTACGGTGCCACCCTCGCCCTTTATGCTAAGATTCATGGCAAACCACGCATACTGAACAGTGACAAGGATAATGAGTGTCCAAATTATGAGAGAAACTATCCCCAATATCTCTTTCTGTGTAGGTTTTGTCAGCAATACTATAACGCTAAAAGTGTATAAAGGACTCGTTCCTAAATCTCCAAAGACAGCTCCCATAGCTCTGAGTGCCCCTTTGAGCATCACTCCATCTCCTTTATATGCACCTCTTTGAGCTGTTTTGGACTCACATAGTCTGGTGCACCCGTAAGGAGGCACACGCCTTTTTGTGTTTTTGGAAAGGCAATAACATCTCTTATGGAGTCTAAACTTCTCATTATGGCTATTAACCTATCCAATCCAAAGGCGAGTCCTCCGTGAGGTGGTGCTCCATACCTCAAAGCCTTAAGAAGAAAGCCAAACTTTTCCTCTGCTTCTATCTGTGATATACCTAAGAGTTTAAAAACAAGGTCTTGAACTTCCCTTTTGTGTATACGAATAGAACCGCCTCCTACCTCATACCCGTTTATTACCATGTCGTAAGCCCTTGCTTTTACTTTGCTTATGAGCTTCTTTTTCTCTTCTATATTGGAAGTTTCTAAGGCTTGTTTCAAAAGAGGTATGTCTTCTTCTTTGGGTGAGGTAAAGGGATGATGCAGAGCTACAAACCTACCTTCTTCCTCATCCCACTCCATAAGGGGGAAGTCTACGATCCAAAGCACATCAAACTTACCTTCATCTATAAGCTTGTACTTTTTGGCTATGTGAAGTCTCAGGTTTCCAAGGATTTTATAAACTGTCTCTCTTTGGTCTGCGGAAAAGAATATGGTGTCTCCTGCCTGCGCATTGGTTCTTTTGAGGAGTTCCTCTATCTCTTGCTTACTGAAGAACTTGACGATGGGAGAGTTTAGCTTGCCCTCTTCTACTCTTATCCAAGCTAAACCTTTTGCTCCAAGGGACTGTACAAACTGTGTAAGTTCGTCTATCTCCTTTCTTGAAAGATTTGATTCTTTGAAGTTTATGGCTTTTACTACACCACCTGCCTTTATGGTATCTGCAAACACTTTAAACTCTGTGTTTTTAAAGATGTCAGTAAGGTCTATAAGTTCTAAGCCAAAGCGCCTGTCTGGTTTGTCAGTGCCGTAGCGTTCCATAGCAGATGTATAAGACAGCCTTTCAAAGGGTCTTTTTAGCTCAATGCCCAAAAGCTCACTAAAGAGTGTGTATATGAGCTCTTCGCTAAAGCTCATAACATCCTCTTCTTCCACAAAGGACATCTCAAAGTCAATTTGGGTGAATTCTGGCTGGCGGTCTGCTCTTAGGTCTTCGTCTCTTAGACACCTTACTATCTGGAAGTATCTATCAAAACCTGCTACCATAAGTATCTGTTTGAATAGCTGAGGAGATTGGGGAAGGGCGTAAAACTTTCCTGGGTGAAGTCTGGAAGGCACTAAAAAGTCCCTTGCACCTTCTGGTGTGGATTTGGTCAAAAAGGGAGTTTCTATCTCCACAAAACCGTGTTTGAGAAAAACATTTCTGACGACCTGATAAGCTCTGTGTCTAAAAAGGAGGTTCTCTTTCATGCTTTCGCGCCTGAGGTCAAGGTATCTGTAGCGAAGCTTTAGCTCTTCGGATATGTGCGTCTCTTCGTCAACAGGAAAGGGTAGGGGGTCTGAGATGTTTAGAATTTGTATCTCTTGCGCTAACACTTCGTAGTTTCCCGTCTTTAGCTTGGGGTTTTCCGTTCCAGGTGGTCTGTTTCTTACCGTACCTTTTACTGCTATCACATACTCTGACTTTAGACTGTCTGCAACCTTGTAAGCTTGTGGGTAGGTTTTTTCTTCTGCCACTACCTGGACAATGCCCTCTCTGTCTCTTAGGTCTATAAATACTACACCACCGTGGTTTCTAACCCTGTGTACCCACCCGCACAGAACTAACTCTTTTCCAAGGTCTTCCTCAGATACCTGTCCGCAGTACTTGGTCCTTTTAAACATGGGAAATTTATTATAATAGTACTTTATGGTTCTGAGAGATGTTATGCTATTTCTTCACATAGTTCTTGCTTCTCTGTGGATAGGTGGTATGCTTTTCCTCGTATTGGTGCTCGCCCCTTTTGTCAGAAAGCTGCCCGCTAAGGATCAGATTTTTCAGGAAGTGGGTAGACGTTTTAGTTTTTATGGTACCCTTATTGCTCTTTTGGGACTCTTTATTACTGGTCTTTTCAATGTGCATTACATACTGGGATTTTCCAACATCTTTAACTTTTCAAACCCTTATACGCTTACACTGTGGCACAAAATAGGCCTTTTTATCCTCATAGTTATAATCTCTCTCCTTCACGACCTTTACTTTGGAAAAAGAGCTTTAGAAAGCACCTTTCACAGATGGATGGCACGCTTCTTAGGTTTTATAAATCTTCTTCTTAGCCTTGCTGTTGTGTACTTCGCGGTGCTTCTCAGGTTTGGTGGGTGAGCCTTTCAAGATCCTTAAAAAAGTCAGGGTAAGATACGGATACACACTCAGGATTATCTATGATAGTCTCCCCGTCAGCCACAAGACCCGCTATTGAAAAAGTCATAGCTATGCGGTGATCTTTGTAGGTTCTTATGTAAGCGCCCCTTAGTTTTTCAACGCCCTCTATGTAAAAGCCATCCTCGTACTCCTCTATCTTTGCACCCATACTTCTTAGGTTTTCTACAACCGCCTTGATTCTGTCGCTTTCCTTTACCCTAAGCTCTTGAGCACCCCTAACGGAAGATGTGCCCTCTGCTAAGGACATTATCAGAGCCAAAAGAGGAAGCTCATCTATAACAGATGGGATATCTTCCTCACCCACATTTATCCCTCTTAACCTTCCCTTCCCTTTAACCCATATGTCCGCTATGGGTTCTCCAGAAATCTCTCTTAAGTTTAGATACTCTATATGAGCTCCCATCTGTTTAAGCTTTCTAAAAAAGCCATCTCTGGTTGGATTTACTAAGACATCTTTGAGGATGAGCTCGGAACCTTCTATAAGAACTGCAAGTGCAACAAAGAAAGCAGAGGAAGACGGATCTGCTGGACAGTATACCTCGCAACCATAAAGCTTTTGTCCACCTTTTATTTTTACTATATGTCCGTCTACACCTTCCAACTGGGTTATCTCCGCCCCAAAAAGCCTGAGCATCCTTTCCGTGTGGTCTCTTGAAAGGTAAGGTTCTGTTATCTCGGTAATACCATCTGCTTTTAATGATGCCAAAAGTAGTGCAGATTTTACCTGAGCGGATGCTCTCTTGTTGAAAAAAGAGATTCCCTTTAGTTTACCACCTCTTATAGCTACGGGGAGTTTGTTTCCTTTTTCCCTACCATCAAGCCATGCTCCCATCTGCCTGAGGGGTTCTACCACCCTAAGCATGGGTCTGTTTCTTAGACTTTCATCTCCTGTAATGACACTGAAAAAATCCTGAGTTGAAAGCACACCCATAAGAAGTCTTGCAGTAGTTCCCGAATTTTTAGCATCAAGGATGTTTGATGGTTCATTGAATAAGTAATCTCTTCCTTCTATTATCACTTCGTTGCCCTTCATGTGTGCTTTTACTCCTAACTGGAGCACGGCATTAAAAGTCGCTTTTGTATCCTCAGACACAAGCCAGTTTCTTATGACACTTTTGCCCTCTGCGATGGAGGATATAAGAATAGCTCTATGGGATATGGACTTGTCAGAAGGCACTCTGATTTCACCTTTTACCATCTTTATCTTTTTTAGAGTGAGCATCTTACTAAAGTATTATAACAACAGTTTATAAAAAATTTATGCTCCCAACCTAAACTTGAAAAATAATGGACATAGTAGAGGTGAATACGCCAGACCTTTTGGAAAAGCTAAAATCCTTAGAACTGAAAGTCTGGAAAGGACTCAGCGATATTGAAGTAAAAGAACTGCTACAGCACAAAAAAGCTTACATGTTTAGGTCTTCAACACAGGAAGTAGGATATTTAGTCTACAGCTATAGAAGAGGTAGAGCCTACATTGAAGACCTTGTAATTAGCGATTCCGCTCACTTTATACCCATAATGAGAAGCATAGAGAAGATCTTCAAACCCGCATCCATAGTTGCCCTTATAGAACCTCATTTTATGTGGTTTTTCTCACCAAAAAGAGAAAGGATACTTAAAAATTCAGGTTATAAATTAAGTAAAGTTAGGAGATTTAAACTTTTTGGCGAGGACTTCCTTTATGTGAGGTTAGTATATGAAAGTTCTTCTGGTTGAGGACGAAATAGATTTAGCGCTTCCCATAAGCAAGCTTTTCTCTTCTGCAGGTTGGGATTGTGCGGTAGCCAAAAGTGTGAGCTCTGCTCTTGAATTGCTTGAAAGGGAAGTTTTTGATGTGTGCGTGCTTGATCTTTTCCTTGGTAGAGAAGATGGGACTAAGCTTATACCCATACTTAGCGATAAGAACATTCCCATAGTAGTTTTAACAGTAGTGGATGATGTTTCTGAAAAGGTAAGATGTTTGAAGATGGGAGCTGATGATTATATGGTAAAACCTTTTAATCCAGAAGAGCTTTTAACAAGGATAGAGACTGTTCTAAGAAGAGTGAAAAACATTACAAAAAACCGAACAATAGTGTACGAAGATATGGAGATAGATCCCTTTTCCATGACTGTGCGCATAAAGGGGGAGACCCTTTTACTTCCTAAGAAACAGGTAATGATCCTTATAAAGCTTCTGGAAAATGTAGGAAAGGTGACTTCTTATAACACTTTATTTTCTTATGCGTGGACTTCTTACGAAGATGCAAGCATAGACGCTCTTAGAACGCATGTTCATAATTTAAGAAAATTATTAAGAAATTATGGATTTGACATAATAAGCTATCCAGGTATAGGATATACCCTAAGGTATGAAAAGTCCAAAGAACCTGTATAAAGCTTTCTTTTTTAACTTTTTCAAATTCCTCTTACCCATAGGTACTTTTTTTACCTTTAGTTTTTGGAGTTTTAAATCATACATAAATGACTTAGAAAGCGACTACCTTCTGAAAACAGGTGAGAAACTCGTAGATTTTTTAAACCATGATGAGGACATTTTTGACAACCAGTACCTGGGTTATGACTATATAATCCTGATAACAGACAGTAAAGGGAAAATACTCAGCTCTAACAGAAGGTTGGATAGTTTAAGAGACGCAAACTACCTGATAAGTCTAAAACCTATGCCCGGTCAGGCTCAAGACATTGGGAACTATTTAGCTTATGTAGATAAATTTCTGTGCGGTACTTCTCTTTGTAAGGTGGTTGTTGCGCTATCTAAGGCAAAAATAGAAAAAAGAGTGAATCTCCTTCTTCTATCTTCTGTGTTTTCCTCTGTTATAACTGCTTTACTTATAGCTTTTCTGTCTGTGCTTGACATAAGAAAGCATCTGCATGATTATGAGCTTTACTCAAAGGAGCTAAGGAAAGTTGCCCTTTACTTATCTCACGAGGTAAAAACTCCTCTAAGTATAATACTCATGAACTTATCCCATATAAAGGCAGATGAGGATGTAAGACAAGCTATAGAAAGAGCCATAAGGCGCATCATAAAACTTATGAAGAATCTAAAGGTACTTTCAGAACTTGAGCTAAAACCTACAAGAATCACACTGATAAACATAAAGGGTCTTATATCTGAGTTGGTGGAGTTTTACCAAGCTAACCTGTATGCCAAAAACCTCACCATAAGTGTTGACCATGTTCCCAATGTGCAGGTGCTTTCTGATTACGAGCTTATCTACACTTTGTTTCTTAACCTTCTGGACAATGCGGTAAAATACGCTAAGGAAGGTACACAGATAAAAATAAGTGGAGAGGTTAGAAACAGCAAACTAAGGGTACTTATGAGCAACATAACTGATGAGAAAAATCGTCTTGATATGGAAGATGAATCTTACGGACTGGGTCTTACTATAGTGGATGAAGTAGCCAAAAGATTAGGTATACAGGTGAGCTTTAAAAGGGATGCCTCTCTTTTTACGGTAGTGCTGGATCTGCAAGTAGGTAAAGAGGAGTGATGCCTTTCCTCTTGTATGTACTCTTTGAATTTGTAGATACCATATTTTCTTCTTTTTTGATCTACATCTACTTTCCCTCAAAAAGCTACGGAATTTTAAGTGCAAGCACCTACGGCTATGCTATAACTGTAGCAAACGCTTTAGGTTTTTTACTTTTGTGGGCAGGTATGTACGGCATCAGAGCCTTAAATTACAGTTTTTATATCATTACGCTTCTTGTTCTCTGCCTACTAATAGGTTTTCTACCTTACAACTCCTTTGTGTTAATTCTTCTTTTTCTTTTTGTGGTCTTTCACACAGCTTTTTTCTTCTGGTATGAAGTATTGGCAACCAAGTTTGAAAAGTTTGAAATTGCAGTGGGATTATCCTATGCAAGTGGTTTTTTAGCTTTAGGCTTGCTCATGCTCTTTGAAAGTTTAAATCTGCCTTTGTTGTCTTTGCTTTACTCCTTTGCCTTGCTCTCCATGTTGTTTTTAAGGGGTGTTCCCTTTGGTGTCAAAAGGCTGAGTTTTTCTCAGATAAAGAGACCTAAGTTCTTGGCGGAAGTGTTTACAGTTTGGATTATGGGTGAGTATGCGGAAGTTTTATCTTCCATGGCTTACTATGTGCTCAGAGATAGCTCTGCACTTAATGAAGCTTATATACACAAGCTTTTTGGAATAGCATTGCTTACAGCGTTTTTCTGTGCAATACTTTCACCTTTCCTGATGGAAAAGCTCGGAATAAAGAACTTTGGGACGCTTACCATCTTTATCATGATGTGTATACCCGCTCTTCTGGGATTTCCGTCGCTTTTTCCTCTTCTTGCAGTGATGGTAGGTGTCAGCATAGCATTTTACTGGGTATTTTTCCGTACTTACCTTTACTATAGGTATCCAAAGGAAGAGTACATACACAGGTTTATGTTTTTTTATTTCGCATCGCACCTGGGGGGGATTTTCCTATACTCCACTTTATTTGAAATTTTTCATAGCCATCAGCTTAGTCTTTTGGCTTTTTCTGCGTTGTTGATTCCTACACTTGCTTTAAATCTTTTCTTTCTGTGAGCTTAGCTTTAGCTTAAGCCTGCAAACATTGCAAAGGGAATTGCTAGAGGGTTCTCCGCAAACCTCACACTTTTGCAAGTTTCCCTTTGAGCTTTCCTTCAGAAGGGGATACAGCTTCCTTAAAAACTCACTGTAAAATCTCAGCTTTGTTCCAGGGCTTTTATCCTCAAGTTGCGAGAGGTAAAGCTTGTGCTCTATAGATGTAGCACCTTCGGAGAAGGGACACTCCTCTTCTATATAATCTATACCCGACAAAACTGCATACAAAGCGCTCTCTTTCTCGCTTATCTTACACAGAGGCTTTACCTTTCTGACAAACCCATCATCCTCTGGCAAAACCGGATACTGCCTTTTCAGATACTCCACATTCCAGTTTAAGGTGTTTACAAACAGAACTGCAGACTCATCATCTAAGTTGTGTCCAGTAGCCAGTACTGTGTATCCTTTTTCTCTTGCAAATTTGTTCATATAGTATCTCTTTACGCTACCGCACAGAGAACATGCAGGCCTACTATCGTAAGATTTGAGCTCAGGGACGCTTGCTATCTCCTTAGAAAGGTCTAAGGTGTGTAGGGTAAGCTGGTGCTTTTCCGCAAAGTCCTTAGCTTTTTGTAAAGACTTTTGAGAGTAATCACCTATACCTAAGTTTATGTAAAAACCGTCTGCTTGATAGCCAAGTTTGATGAGTGCATGCCACAGGGAGAGGCTATCTTTACCCCCGGACACTGCGACAAGAATTTTCTCTTCCTTTGTGAACATGTTAAACTCTTTTATGGTTCTCTCTACTCTGTTTTCAAACCACTCTAAGTAGTGCTCTCCGCAAAGAGAGAGTCTATGAGAGTGCAGGTAAATTTGCGCCTTCTTACCACACTTTATACACCTTCTCAAAGTACACCTCCGGATATGGCATTTATGACCCTTACACGATCACCAGGGTTTATAGTTTCTTCTTCACTTACCACCTGATCGTTCTTAACAACAAAGGCATAATCTCTTGAGAGGTTCAGGGCTTTAAGAATGTCTTTTGCTCTGACCTTCTCTCCTTCAAAGTGTAATATCTTTTCTTGACCTCTGTAGATGACCTTTATCTCCATAATTATATAAATTGTTTCAGAAATCTAAGGTCGTTCTCGTAAAAGAGCTTTATGTTGTCTATGCCAAAGTAGAGCATGGAAAGCCTTTCCACACCCATTCCAAAGGCAAAACCTTGATAAAGCTCCGTATCTACACCACAGTTTTCTAAAACCTTGGGATGCACCATACCACAACCCATAACCTCCAGCCATCCAGAACCCTTACACACCCTACATCCCAAACCTTCACATATTACACAACCTATATCAACTTCTGCAGAAGGCTCTGTAAAAGGAAAGTAAGATGCTCTGAACCTTACAGGTACATTTTTCTCAAAAAAGGTTCTTAGAAAAGCTTCTATGGTATACTTCATGTGCTTGAAATTTGCATACTCATTCACTACAAGACCCTCTACCTGATGAAACATGGGTGAATGAGTAGGGTCATCATCTCTTCTATAAACTTTGCCAGGTGCTATGACCTGTATGGGTGGTTTCTGAAGAAGCATGACCCTTATCTGTGCCGGAGAAGTGTGAGTCCTCAGAAGATACCCCTCTTTGTTTATATAGAAAGTATCCTGCATGTCTCTTGCCGGGTGTTCTTTGGGTATGTTCAAAAGATCAAAGTTATAACTTTCAAGTTCCATCTCTGGACCTTCAAATACTGAAAAACCCATACTGACAAATATGTCTCTTATCCTCGTAAGCGTCTGTGTGATGGGGTGCAGAGCTCCTACCAGACTTTCTAAGGGTACGGACATGTCTACCCATTGAGCGCTGAGCTTTTCTTCTATCTCAAGATTTCTAAGGTATTCTTCCTTTTCTTTTATAAGTTTCTCCACAAATTCCTTCAGGACGTTCAGTTCTGAGCCATACTCCTTTCTTTTCTCCTGAGGCAGATCCTTTATGCTTTTAAGAGAAAGGCTGATAATTCCCTCTTTTCCAAGATACTTTGCCTTTACTTCGGATAGTTTTTGCAAACTGTCCGCTTTCTTTATGTCTTTTTCTGCTTGTCTTTTTACCTCTGATGGGTCTATCATAAGGCTGATTTAGCTCTGTTTACTATGTGCGCAAAGCCCTCTGGGTCCCTCACTGCCATTTCAGCGAGAACCTTCCTGTTTAGGTCTATACCTGCCTTCTTTAGACCCGCCATAAACTTGCTGTAGGACATACCGTGAAGCCTAACCGCTGCGTTTATCCTTGCTATCCACAGCCTTCTGAACTCTCTTTTTCTCTGTCTTCTGTCTCTGTACTGGTACTGCAAAGCTCTGAATACATACTCTTTTGCTCTTCTGTAAACATTCTTCCTTTGCCCTCTAAAACCCTTCGCGAGCTTTAGTATCTTCTTTTTAAACTTCCTTGAAGACGGACCTTTTACTCTCATCTTTTACCTCCTAAGAGGAGGAATATTATATTACACTTTTTAAGATATCTTATCCGAACATATCCCTCCACAAACCTTTTGCCCATTCTATATACCTCTTAGCGGTAGATTCCCTCCTTTGATTGTCTTCTCTGTGTATGGGTATAAACCTTCCTTTGTCTTTCTCGTACTTGAAGCTCGTCTCCGTCATTATGGCTTCTTTATCACTTACCATAGCGTAGCAAACCATCTGTAAAAGCTCTTCCTTTACTTCTCTTCCCTTTAATCTTGCGCTTATGATTTTGGCAACTACCTTTCCTTCAGAGTGAGCTGCATAACCACTTTTTGGCAGGTAGCTGACGCAAGCATCACCTATGACGAAGACATTTTCCATATGCGTTTCGAAGGTTAACGGGTTTACGCTTACCCATTTTTCTTTCTTTTTGATGAGTCCTGCAGAAGCCAAAATGCTGTTAGCCTTCATAGGCGGTATTATGTTTGCAATGTCAAACTTGAAGTCTCCGTGAGATGTTTTAACTATCCTTTTCCTTACATCTACATCCTTTACCTCCGCAGATGTCACATAGGTGGCAACATCTTTATAAAGGTCATAGTAAGCAGACATAAAGCCTTCTGAGTTTATAAGTGGTCTTTCGTTGGCATCTATGAAGTAGAGGTGTGCTTTTAGTTTGTTTCTCTTTATCATGTTTGCTATGAGAGCTGCTCTTTCATAAGGTGCTGGTGGACACCTGTAGGGTGGTGGAGGGACTGTTATTACTATATCTCCACCTTCAAACTCACTTAGAAGCTTTTTGAGGTATATGTGTTCGGAGCCAGGTTTAAAAGCAGGAGGGTAATAAACGAGACTTTCTGAGTAAAAGGGCTTATCTTCCACATCGTAATCTATGCCAGGAGATAGGATTAAAAAGTCATAGTTCACATATCCCTGAGAGGTTTTGACTGCTTTTTTATCAAGCTCTATGGCTATCACTTTGTCCGTGATCACCTTTACACCATGCTTAACTTCCAAGGTATTGTAAGCAAAGCACAAAGAAGTGAGCTCCATCAAACCTGCCAGAAAGTGATTAGAAAGAGGACACGACATAAAAAAGGGTCTTTCCTCTATCAGAACTACACTTAGGTCTGGGTTCTCTTTTTTAAGATATTTTGCAGCAGTAACACCGCCGTACCCACCACCCACTATTACCACCTTTGCGCTTCCTCTCTTTGGCTGGTTTTTAGAGAAGGCTATTGTGGGAAAGAGACTTAACCCTGCAACTGTCTTTATAATGTCCCTTCTACTAACACCTGATGGTTTCTTTGACATACTTTTCCACCTCCAAAACAATGCATTTATCCACGAGTTCCTTTGCCTTAGCGGAAGAGCCGTACTGTTTCCTCAGATCCGTTTTGTAGTTCTCAAAAAAGGCATCAAACTGGTCTTTTCCAAGAATACCTACTGCGAAAAGCTTACCACCATCTTCTTCCAATACCACCGACGCCAAAGGCAGTTCTGCTGGACCCTCTAAAACCTTTCCTCCCGCCTTTGGATCAAAGACAGAGAGGTGCGCACAGCACTGTATTACACCTGCTTTTTTTGTAGTTCCTGAGGGTTTATCAGGAGGGTAATAATTTATAAATGCGTACTCTTTTGTAGGATAGCTCCATTGATGAGAACATATGGCAGAGTAAGCCACTATACTCTTTTTGCTTCCCACACCACCTTTCCAAAGGTAAGTTTTTCCATCACTCAGCTTTACTTCTACACCTTTTACCTCTTCCCCAAGATTTAAAAGAAAGCAAGGTGTAGAGGTAAAAGGATAAAAGAATAAATACTCCTTATGAGGGAGTATGTCTTTTTCAGTGATGGGTGAGCCGTCCTCTTTGATAAGAAGGGCTTTGTTGTAGAGTTTTAAGAATCCTTCCTGATTAGCTAATACATTAGAAAAAAAAGAAGCGTCCAAAAAGGACGCCACAGCCACAGTTCCACAGGTTTTTATGAAGTCCCTCCTGTTCATACCTATACTCCTATCAATATCCGTGCCAATTATGAGAACATGTCTTTGTACATGCTCTTTGCCCATTCATAAGTAGCTTTGGCAAGGTCTGTAGAGCGTTCGTTTATTACCTTTGGCTTTGGTACTATCTTCTTCTCTTTGTCATTGTAGTCATAAGTGACGTTTATGACAATGGCTTCCTGAGGGTCTCCATTAACCATAGAGTAGCAGGTGTTGTCAGGAAGTGTAGGTTTTACATCTTTCCCTGCTATGCGCCCCGCTATGATCTTTGCTACTATTTTACCCTGTGAGTTGCCCATGTGCCCACTCTTGGGGTAAGGAGTGCCACCTATGACATCACCCACCAAAAACACATGTGGGTCTGATTTAGCTTGGAAGGTAAGAGGATCCTGATCTGCCCAGCCTGTAGGTTTGCCGTCTTTGTCCTTTGCTATAAGGTCTGCCATCCATACGAGCTCTCCCGCTTGATGGGGAGGTACCAGGTTGGCATCCGTAAACTTAAAGTCTCCAGCCGTGGTTTTTATAACCTTCTTTACTGGATCCACTTCCTTTATTTGAGCTTTGGGAACATACTCCACTATACCCAGATAAAGCTGTTCGTAGGCAGCTCTAAAGCCAGGACCCTTAGGAGCTATATCATCCTTAGGGTCAAGTATGATGACCCTTCCTTTTACATTGTTCTTCTTAAAGACATACGCTATCATTGCGGCACGTTCATAGGGTGCTGGTGGACATCTGAAAGCTCCTGGGGGTACGGTTATAACAAAGTCGCCTTCTTCAAACTCCCAAACTTTCCTTTTGAGAGCTAGGTGTTCTGAACCCGGTATAAAAGCTGCCGGATAATTGATCTTTGTGTAAGCTACCATATCTTTATCCCCTTTAAACCACGCGTCGTAATTGTAGCGAATACCAGGAGCAAGAACCAGGTAGTCATACTCTATATAACCGTGATTGGTATAAACCCTCTTTTTGTCTCTTTCTATGCCTACAACCACTGCGTTTATAAATCTGTATCCGTACTTGGAAGCAGGCTGATTGTAGTCATGAGATAGAAAGTCAAGATTTACGAGATTGGCAAGCCATTCATTAGATATGGGACAGGAAAAGAAGTTTGGTCTTTTTTCAATAAGGATAACTTCTATGTTAGGATTTTCTTTTTTGAGATACTTGGCAACGGTAAGCCCTGCCCATCCACCACCGCATATGACTACCCTATTACCTTTAGGTGATGGAAGCATAGCGGAAAACTTCTTTTTTTCTGCGGCTGTAAAGCCCACAGAAGGAAGCCCCACTGTCAAAGCCCCAACTCCTGCCAACTTAAAAAGATCGCGCCTGCTTAAGCTCATGTTCTTTACCTCCCATAAAGTTTTCATGAAATTATATCTCTTAAGGTTAAGAAGTCAATTAATGGAGCATTATAAAGGTATTAAAAAGGTTTATATAATACTTTTATAATATTTGAAAACTTTTATTTAAGATGGTGTTCCGTAAAAATCCTGAGTGTACCCAGACTGGCATAAGTTTCTTGAAAAATAATCACAACAAGTGTATAATCTTATACCGTAAAAAATACTGGAGCACACCTAAAACCGCCTGCTGGGGTTGGGTGTGCTTTAAAAGGCGGGATACAAATACCCCAGCACCAGACCTAATACTACGGTCTGGTTATTGGGATTAAGCAATGGATTTAGAGCAGAAGGTAAAAGAGATCATAGCAGATCAGTTAGGAGTTGAGGTAGAAAAGCTAAGCCCTGAAGCTAAATTTGTTGAGGATCTGGGAGCAGACTCCCTTGATGTGGTAGAGCTTATAATGGCTTTTGAAGAGGAATTCGGCATTGAAATACCTGACGAAGATGCTGAGAAGATAAGAACAGTAGGTGATGTTATCGATTATCTCAAGGAGAAAGTGAAGGGCTGATGCGTAGGGTAGTGATCACCGGTTTAGGTGTAGTTTCACCCATAGGTACTGGTGTAGAGAAGTTTTGGAAGAATCTCACGCAAGGTGTGAGCGGTGTAGACATCATAAAACGCTTTGATCCTGTAGAGGTGGGTTTACCAGTTCACATAGCCGCAGAGGTAAAGGACTTCAATCCTGAGAACTATTTTGATAAAAAGGAGCTACAAAGAGTTTCAGATTTTATAAAGTATGCAGTAGCAGCTTCAGATGAAGCCATCAAAGACAGCGGTTTACTTGAAGGTAAGTTTGACCCTTACAAAGTAGGTGTCATAATAGGAACGGGTATAGGAGGTCTTAAAGAAATTGAAGAACAGCAGAAGGTTCTTATGGAGAAAGGTCCTAGGCGAGTATCTCCTTTCTTTATACCTTACGGTATATCTAACATGGCTTCCGGAATAATTGCAATAAGATACGGCTTTAAAGGACCCAACTACTGTGTGGTATCCGCTTGTGCAACGGGTAATCATTCCATAGGAGATGCCATGAGGCTCATACAAAAAGGCGATATAGACATAGCTATAGCTGGTGGTTGTGAAAGTGCAATAACACCTTTAGGCATAGCAGGGTTTGCGTCTATGAAGGCGCTCTCTACGAGAAACGATGAGCCTCAAAAGGCGTCAAGACCTTTTGATATGGAAAGAGATGGCTTTGTTATGGGAGAAGGTGCAGGTGTGCTTGTCTTGGAAGAGTATGAGCATGCAAAAGCAAGAGGAGCAAGGATATATGCAGAACTTGTAGGTTATTCTGCAACAGATGATGCCTATCACATAACCGCTCCATGTGCGGACGGAGAGGGTGCTTACATGTGTATGAAGCTTGCCTTAGAGGATGCAAAGGTAAGGCCGGAAGAAGTGGATTACATAAATGCTCATGGCACTTCTACACCTCTGAACGATAAAGCAGAAACTTTGGCTATTAAGAATCTCTTTGGTGAACACGCCTATAGGCTAAAAATTAGCTCCAACAAATCTATGATAGGACACCTTCTTGGTGCTGCAGGCGCGGTGGAAGCGGTGGCTACGGTAAAGACCATACAGACAGGTATCATACCTCCCACCATAAACCTTGAGCATCCTGATCCTGAGTGTGATCTTGATTACACACCCAACAGGGCGGTTCACAAAGAAGTCCACATTGCTCTTTCTAACTCCTTTGGCTTTGGTGGAACCAATGCATGCCTTGTCTTCAGAAGACTATAAACCTTTAGAAGATAAACTCGGATACACTTTCAAAGACAAAAACCTTTTAGAACAAGCTCTTACCCACAAGTCCTACGCTACAGAGAAGGGAGTTAAAAGTTATGAAACTCTTGAGTTTTTAGGAGATGCTCTGATAAATCTCTTTGTAGTTGACATCTTAATATCCGAGTTTACGCAAGCAAAGGAGGGAGAGTTAGCTCCTATGAAAGCTTTCTTCGTAAGCGAGGATTTTCTAAGCAGTCTTGCCCAAGACCTTCAACTTGAAAGATACCTTCTGGTAAGTGGTAAGAAGGGTAAGTTTAAGATAAATACCTCCATATTAGGAGATGTCTTTGAAGCTCTTTGGGGAGCCATTTACATGGATACGGGTAAAGACCTGAACTTTACTAAGCACCTGTTTGAAAACCTTTACAAAGATAAAGTGGTCAGCATGGCAAGATCGCAGGACTACAAGAGAGACTATAAGACTATCCTTCAGGAGATAACGCAGAAAAAGTGGAAAGAAAGACCTGTTTATAGAATAGTTTCCGTTAGTGGACCTCAACACAGCAGGACCTTTGAAGTAGAATGTTCTGTAAAAAACTTTCGGGCAGTCGCAGTAGGTAGTAGCAAGAAAGAAGCGGAACAGTTATCTGCCAAAAGACTACTTGAGATGCTTCAGGAACTTTGAAAGGTAAGCTCCCAAAGTTTTTTGTTGAAAGAGATAGAGTGCTCTACTACCTCCCTATAAACCCTGAAAGGTGTAAGGATAGTTTTTAGTTTTTCACTTTCACCTTCAAAAAGTAGAAGCTCATCAATTACTGACAGAATAAGCTCAAGTTTTGTGTTTATGGAATTAAGAGCGTCAAGCCTTTCTATCTCCCTTTCTATCTCTTCTGGAAGCGATGCCAAAAAAGTAATATCAAAGTTAAATATCTCGTAAAGGTCGTAAATATGGTCAAGCACCTCAGATATTTTAAGAAGAAGATTTTCTTCTATCATTAAAAGGGCTTTCTCGTAAACCTGTTTTTCCTTATCATCAAGGCAAGCATCTGCGAGTATCTTGCTCTCTTCTACATCACCCTTTATTTCGGATAAAAGCCCTTCAAGAAGCCGAAGGTTCAGCCTTATAAGCCTGTCCTGCACCAGAACCGCTGTGAGCACCTCTGACTTTTTCATAAAGCTCCTCCACAAAAAGAATGTCCAGCTCTCTCATCCTGTCTCTAAAGTCTTCTATTAAAATATAACCCTGAGATGAAAGTATGTCTTTTACCTTTCTGTTTATTCTTTCACCGTGCTTGTCAAGGTCAAAAAGCAGGATCACTTCAGAAAAATCTTCCAATAATTCCGGCAAGTCTGTTAATCTTTTACCACCTAAGGTAAAGATGTTTTTTATGCCAAACCTCTCAAGAGCTTGTTTATCCCTTTTACCTTCAACAAGAACAGCCATCCTTTGTGATGCTTCTCTTAGTTCTTTTAAAAAAGTGTTTATTTCCCCTCTCATTTGAGCACCTTTTTGGTTTTTATGTAAAAAATATAAAGATCAAGCTCCGCTTGAGTAAGATTTAGCTTAGAACATATCTCTGCGAGCCTCTCTTCTGCAGTCAGGTATATCCTTCTGGTGAGTGTCTTTTGTTCAGGTATTAGTTTTTTCTCTTTTAAGTACCTTAAGACATGTCTGTCAACGATGGCAACATCGTCAAAACCTATATTTCTAAGAAAGTGAGAGGCTTCTTTTAGTCCAAATCCCTGAACCTTATACTTGGAACAAGCATCGCTCAGGAGGTCTCTTATCTCCTTTCCGCTCTTTGCACTCTGCACAAGCCCAAGAACATCTTCAAAAACTTCCCTTGCCTTTACTATCCTTTCTGCTCTCTGTCTTGCAAACCTATGTCCGTGCTTAGATATGATTTGTGTTAGCTCCTCAAGGTCCATACTCTTAAAGCCATCTATGCCTATCTCCTTCTGGAGAAGTATGCCCATGCTTGCGGAAGAGTTTGCGGTAAGAATACAAAAGCAGAGTTCTGAAAATATGTCCGCATCAAGCTCTACCTTTAGAAAAGGTCTAAAGTCGTAATGCGTTATCCCTTCACTTCTTAGTCTTTTGAACTCACTTATTCTCTGCTTTACATAAGGTTCTACAGATTCTATAGCCCTTTGCAAGTCCTCAAACATCACATTATTAATCTAAAACATCCTTTAGGAGTTTGTAGGTTTTTCCTACGGGTAATCCCATCACAGTATAAAAATCTCCTACGATCTTTTCAACAAAAGTTGCACCAAAACCTTGCACCGCATAAGCCCCTGCCTTATCCCAAGGTTCAGAGGTTTGTATATACTCCTTTAGCTCCTTGTCTTCTATATGCCTAAACTTAACGCGTGCTATATCATGAAAGACTATCCTTTTGCCTGTGGATATTATACACACCGCTGTTATCACACTGTGCCATCTTCCAGAAAGAGCGCGAAGCATTTGTAAGGCTTGTTCTGCATCTTTTGGTTTTCCCAACACCTTACCATCCGCTACTACCAATGTGTCCGCTCCGATTACAGTAGCGTACTTATAGTCCTTCCATACTGTGAAGCTCTTTTTGAAAGCTAAGCGCCTTGCTATCAAGATGGGAGAGCACTCACTTACACTTTCATCAACCCCCGAAGGAATAACCAAGAACTTAAAACCCAGCATACGCAGTATATCCACTCTTCTTTTGGAACTTGACGCAAGTATGAGAAGCTTCACGAATATAATTATAACTTTTTATGCTATAATACTGAGTATGGACATACAGCAAGCTCTTTATCCCAACTTTACCCTTTTTGTGCAGGCAGGGTTGTTCTTAGTGTTTGTATTTTTAGTAAATTACCTCTTTGTAAGACCTTACACACGGGTCATAGAGGAAAGGGATAGCATAACAGAAAGAAGCTTGCAGGAAGCTAAGAAACTCAAAGATCAAGCAACTCAACTACTATCAGAGGCTTCTAAGATATTGGAAGAAGGAAGAAGAGAATCAAACGCCATAATAGAGCAAGCAAGGAAAGAAGCGGAAAGATTAAAAGCAGAGATCTTGCAAAGAGTAGAGGCAGAAACTCAGCAAGAGATATCTAAGGCAGTGGAAGAAATAAGAAAGGCTTTGGAAGAAGAAAAGGCGAAGCTTGAAGGAAAGGTAGAAGAGATAGCCAAGCTTATAAGGGATAAGCTGTTGGAGGAAGCAGCATGACAGAAGGCGGACATCACGCTATAGAGCTTTTATGGAAAGGTTTCAATATACTTCTTTTCCTTGGAATAGTCTATTGGTTCGGTCGCAAGCCCGCATCCGAAGCCTTTAATAACTTCTTCAAAAGCCTTACCGAAAGGCTCAACGCTTCAGAAGAAGAGCTAAGACTTTCAAAAGAAGAGCTAGCAAAAGCAAAAGAGAGCTATGAGGATGCTCAAAGACGCTACAAAGAGCAGATAAAACTCGCCCAAGAAACTGCTGAGTATATAAAAGAAGAGGAAACAAAAAAGGCTCAGCAGATGGCAAACAGGATAAGGGAAAAAGCAAAGTCCGCTATAGAGATAGAAACCAAAAAAGCAAAAGAAGAGCTCATACGCTTTGGTATGGAAAAGGCAAAGCAGATGGCAGAAGACATGCTTAGAAAAGCTTTTGAGGATCCTAAGGTTCAAAGAAATTACATAGAGAAGGCTCTCAAGTCTATGGAGGAAACATGATTAACAAAACAGAGCTTTCAAGAAAAATATCCAGAACGCTCATAAGCTCTCTGCCCAAAGATAGGCAGAGTATGGTCTCTGTCTCAGACTTTCTTGGCTTTCTTTCCGAGCTCTACAGAAAAGAGAGAACCTTCAAGGACTTTATGCTAAACCCCCTTATACCTGTATCCGCTAAACTATCTTACCTGAATGCCCTGCGCGAGAAGTTTGGACTTCCCAAGGAGTTAGAACAAGCCCTCTCTTACATAGTACAGCTATCAGCCTTTCCCTTTATATCCCAAATAAAGCACTTCTTTGATCACGAAGTGGAAAAAACTCTTAGATTTTCAAAGGCTTTCCTAATTTTAGCCCAAAAAACCGACGAATCCCAACTTAAAAGGATAAGAGATGTGGTGAGCAAAATGCTCAGCAGAGATTTGGAGTTTGAGGTGATAGAAGATAAGAGTCTTATCGGTGGTTTTGTGGTAAAAACTTACGGCTTTGTTCTGGACGCATCCATAAAGAAGAATCTGCAAGAGATTCTTAGGAGTTAACCGTGGAATATCCAAAGGAAACCTTTAAGAAATTAGCTCAAGAGCTTAAAAATATGGCTATTCCTCCAGAGATAGAGCTTGTCATTTGCTTTCCTGATGTTGAACAGCAGGATTGCGAAGAAGAGGTGAGCTATCCTACTGTTGTGGTGCGCTATGTGGGAAGCTTTGAGGACGAAGGTCCTGAGAAGAAGCTCATCTTTAACGAAGCTTACTGGAAGTCAAGCGTAGAACAGTTAAAGGGTGCTGTGTTGCATCAGATAAAGTCTCTGATGGAAGAACTCCAATCCTTTGAAGGAGAATAAAGGAGGAAGAAGCATGGTGGAATACTCAGAAAGGATAAAGAGCTTACCACCCTACCTTTTTGCACAGATAGACAAAAAGAAAAGGGAAAAGCTCTCTCAGGGTGTGGACATAATAGACCTTGGGGTAGGTGATCCTGATATACCAACACCTGAACCTATAGTGAGAGCCATGCAAAAAGCAGTAGAAAAACCCGAGCATCATAGATATCCCTCTTACGAAGGCATGCTATCTTTTAGGTCTGCGGTTGCGGATTTTTACAAAAGGAGGTTCGGCGTTTTTCTTGATCCTCACAAAGAGGTAATAGCGCTCATAGGCTCAAAGGAAGGCATAGCCCACTTTCCTTTAGCTTTTATAAATCCCGGTGATGTGGTGCTCTGCCCTGACCCAGCTTACCCCGTTTATAAGATAGGTACTATATTTGCAGGAGGCGTGCCTTATACCCTGCCTCTAAAAGAAGAGAATCACTTTTTACCTGATTTTAAAAGCATTCCAGAAGAAGTTCTAAGAAAAGCAAAAATCATTTGGGTAAATTATCCTAACAACCCCACCTCTGCGGTTGCAACGGAGAACTTTTACAGGGAACTAATACAATGGGCAAAGGAGCACAACATAATAGTGGCATCTGACCTTGCCTATTCGGAGATATACTTTGGAGAAGAAAAACCCCTTTCCATACTCCAAATAGAAGGAGCTAAGGATATAGCTATAGAGTTTCACTCTTTGTCAAAAACGTACAACATGACTGGTTGGCGTATAGGTATGGCGGTAGGAAATGAACATCTTATTGCTGGGCTTGGTAAAGTAAAAACCAATGTGGATTCTGGACAGTTCCAAGCTATCCAAGAGGCAGCTATAACAGCACTAAACCTTCCAGATAGCGAGGTCCAAAAGATAAGAGATATCTACAAACAAAGAAGAGAGGTTATGGTAAAGGCTCTTGAAGACATAGGTCTTGAGGTCTATAAATCCTCTGCCACCTTTTACCTTTGGGTGAAAGTTCCCAAAGGCTTTACTTCTGCGGAGTTTGTTTCTTTACTTCTTGACCAGTGTGGTATAGTTTGCACACCAGGAAACGGCTTTGGAGATTACGGAGAGGGCTACTTTCGTATATCACTCACTGTACCCACCGAAAGACTCCTTCAGGCGGTGGAAAGGATCAGTAAATTAAAAATATTATGAAGGAGATAGAGCTATCACAGCTTTGTACTTTTGTACCTACTGTAGAGCACGAGACGACCCTTGAGGAGGTTCTAAAACTCTTTAAAGAGCGTGAGCCCCATGAACTCTTCGTTGTGGTAAAAGATGGAAAACCCATAGGTTTTGTTAAAAGAAAAGATGTAAGTTCTGCCATATATAGGGCTGACCTCTTAGTAGGCGACCTTCTAAAGCCTTTTATTAGGCTAAGGAACATAAAAACCACTGTGGATAACATTCAAGGTCTTTTTGACTTTTTTAATTTGCAAAAAGACCCCATAGTGGTGGTAAACAGGAACGGTTTATATGTGGGTGTGCTTTTTTATCATGTACTTTTGCACTATGTGTGCATGTATAAAGATACAGAAACTTCCATTTTTCAGAAGCTTAGGAAACTTTTTGGACAACCCTATTATCTTTATGTTTTTTTCTTAAAGGGGAAGAAGGATTTTAGAGAGCGGTTTGGAGCGGTAAAAGAAGAAGGGCTCTACAAGATACTTTACGAGGATATAAAGGATACCATCCCGGGCGACATAACCCTTTTGAGAGATGAAGGGGAGGTGTATGCACTCTCCAAAGAGAAACTCTCTAAGGATAAGGTAAAAGAGATCATAGAAGGCTTTCACAAGGAGTTTTCCCTCCTTTACGCAGATGCAAAACCCGTTTATGTGCAGGGCTACATGCTACCCCTTGAACCTATAAAGAGTTATGAGGAGTTTTTTAAGTTGGCTTCTGACACAAGAGACAGATTAAAGGGTGTGGAAGCATCCTTCTTTATACTGCACGGACTACAGCCTTCTGTTGTCATGTGTGAGTATGCATCAAAGGAACTCATTGCTAAGATAAAGGAACAGATAACTCAAGATTTCAAAACCATTCTTGATAGGATACTTAAAGAAGACAGAGAACTTTGGGAGTATGTGCTTTACGACTTTTTCAAGGATTACCCTTACTTTGAGCTTTTTTACATAATGAACGAGAAGGGTATACAGATATCCAACAATGTGATAAACCCAAAAACAAAGTATCACATAAAGGCAGGTAAAAAAGGAGCGGATAGGTCAGAAAAGCCTTACTTCAAGCAGGCCATGAAGGACGGCATGTACATATCAGACATATACATCTCTCAAGCTACAGATGACTTTTGTATAACGCTCTCCTCAAAATTTCAGTATAAAGATAAGACTTATGTGCTTGCTGGAGACATAAACTATAGGGAGATACACAAGCTTGTAAAAAGCTACGCCAAACAATGAGAAAGCTAATAGGCAGTTTAAAATACAGAGACCTTAGATACACAAAGAACCATCCCCTTAGGATACCTCGCGTTTCTTTGCTGATGGAGTTTCTCAGGGCTATGGACTTAATAGAGGAAGATGAGATAATAGAAAGCAGAGAAGCGCATCAGGAGGAACTTTTGCTTTATCATAAGGAGGACTATATACGCGCCCTGCAAGAGGCAGATGCTTGTATGTGCGTCAAAAGACAGCATAGGGAAAGATACAACATAGGCACTTACGAAAACCCTGTTTCGCCTGCCATGTGGAAGGGGTCTCTTTTGGCTACTGGGTCTTCTATACAAGCTGCGGAGGTATTTTTAAAGGGTGGTATAGCCTTTAATCCTGCAGGTGGTATGCACCACGCTTATCCGGATAGAGCAAATGGCTTTTGTTTCATCAACGATCCTGCTATTACCATAGAGTTTTTAAAAAGGCAGGGCATAAAAAGAATACTTTACATAGACTTAGATGCGCATCATTGCGACGCCATTCAGGATTACTACTACGAAGATGACAGTGTGTTTGTCCTCTCTTTGCACCAATCCCCTGAGTATGCCTTCCCCTTCAAGAGTGGTTTTTTAGAGGAAATGGGTAGAGGCAGAGGAAAAGGTTTTAATATGAATGTACCACTTCCTAAGGGTACAAAGGACAGAGATTACCTTTACGCTCTGGAAGAAAGTTTGAGGATAGTCAAAGAGATCTTTCAGCCCGAGGTGTATGTGCTACAGCTGGGAACAGACACTCTAAGAGAGGATTACCTTTCCAAGTTGGAACTTTCTAACGCAGGATTTTTGCGTGCCTTTGATATGGTAAGAGAAGCCTTTGGAGAAGGTATATACATAGGAGGTGGTGGATACCATCCCATAGCTCTGGTAAGAGCTTGGGCAGTCCTTTGGTGTAGGATAACTGGTAGGGAGATACCTACAGAGATAAAGCCTACCGCCAAGGAAGTGCTTTTAAAAGTAGATTTTGAAGAGTTTGACGATGATGAAGATAAGTCTTATATGTACAACAGGCTTTTAGATGAACTCAACGATGAACCTGTAAAGCAAGAAGTAAAAAGCCTTATGGAAAAAGTCAGGTCTTATTTTCTGGTATAATCTTAATGGTGAAGGTTCTTGTAGTAGGAAACGGAGGAAGGGAACACGCCTTAGTTTGGAAGTTAAAGCAGAGTCCTTTAGTCAAAGAAATTTACGTAGCTAAGGGAAACGCTGGTATATGGCAGATAGCTAAAAGGGTTGATATAGAACCTTACAACATAAAAGAACTTGCGGACTTTGCTGAAAAGGAAGGTATAGACTTTACCGTTGTAGGACCCGAGGCTCCCCTCGTAGAGGGCATAGTGGATGAGTTTGAAAGCAGGGGACTTAGGATATTTGGACCTAGCAGGAGAGCCTCCCAATTGGAAGGTAGTAAAGTGTTTGCTAAAAGCTTTATGCTAAGGCATAACATACCCACCGCCGTGTACGAAGTTTTTGAAGATCCTACAAAAGCCAAAAGGTTTATCAGGGACTTTGGAGTACCTCTGGTAATAAAGGCTGATGGACTTGCAAGTGGCAAAGGTGCTGTGGTTTGCTACGATGAAAATACCGCCATATCTACTGTGGAGAGACTGATGGTAAGGGGTGAGCTGGGTCCTGCAGGGAAGAGAGTGGTAATAGAGCAGTTCCTTGAAGGGGAGGAAGTTTCTTATATAGTGCTTTTGGACGGAGATAGGTATGTGCCACTTCCCACTTCTCAGGACCATAAGCGACTTCTTGACGGTGATAAAGGACCCAACACAGGTGGTATGGGAGCTTACTCACCCACACCCTTTGTAGACCAAGATACAGAGAGAAATATAAAGGAACTGATAATAGATAGACTGATAAAGGGACTAAAGGAAGAGGGCATACACTACAGAGGATTTTTGTATGCAGGGCTTATGCTCACCAAAGAGGGACCCAAAGTGCTTGAATTTAACGTAAGGCTCGGAGACCCAGAAGCGCAACCCATACTTATGAGAATCAAAGGAGACTTCATGAAGAATCTCTTGGACTTTTACGAAGGAAAGGAAGTGTCTTTGGAAGTAGATGAAAGATGCGCTCTGTGTGTGGTGCTTGCAAATAAGGGATACCCAGAAAAACCCCAAAGGGGAAGCGTTATACACGGGCTTGAGAACATAAAAGACCCTGATGTAATAGTGTTTCACGCGGGAACGGATATAGAAGATGGAAAGCTAATAGCAAAAGGTGGAAGGGTTCTAAATGTGTGTGCGTGGGCAGATACCATATCAAAAGCCAGAGAAAAGGTATATAGAGCCGTAGAAAATATAAAGTTTGAAGGTATGCAGTACAGAAAAGATATAGGAATAAAAGCGGTTAACCTTCTTTGAGGAGTCTCCTCTCATATATAACCGCTAAGGAAAATAAGACGGTGAACACCAAAGGTCCCAAAAATAGCCCAATAAAACCAAAAGCCAACATACCTCCTACTGTTGAGAAGAAAAGCACTATATAAGGCATATTTATACCCTTTTTCATGATCATGGGTCTAATTATGTTATCAACAGTAGATATAACAAGAATTCCCCAAAGCAACATAAATATGCCGTAAAATATACCTTTGCTTAAGAAGGTGTATACCGCTATAGGAAACCATACAAAGCCTGTTCCAAAAGGCGGAACAAAGGAAGCGATGAAGGTAAGTAAAGCCCAAACAAGGGAATAGTTAACTCCTACTATGGTGTAAGCAACAAATCCCAGAACCGCCTGAACTACAGCTACTCCTATGCTTCCATAAACAACGGCAAGTATAGTTTTGTAAATGGTCAGCAAGATCTCGTAAAGATCTTCTTTGTACATGGGAAGGAATCTTTCAAAAAACTGAATGAATTTCCTGCCGTCCCTAAGTATGAAAAATAGACTTATCAAAAACACAAAAGACTTGAAAATAACAGACCCAGTTGCTAAAAGCATGGAAGTAAAAAGCTCTCCTGCCTTTTGAGTGAGCTTACCAAGGTATGAAGTAATACTACTTCTGAATTCGTCAGACTGTGCGTAGGCATAAATCTTCTGTAGCATGTCTTCCGTTAGAATTCTGTCCGCAAAAGGTACTCTGTAAAGGTTATGCAAGGCATCTATCATGGTATGGCTCTGAAAGTAATCAAGTAATGTTCTTGTTATCTCTACGCTTTGCCTGACTGCGACAATGCCTATAAAAAACACGGGTATGACTATGAAAAGTGCTACCGCAAAGGTTATAAGCAAAGAGGAGATAGTAGCGCTTCGCAAAAGGTTTGACAGTCTTAAATGCACAGGATAGGCAACAAGGGAAAATATTATAGCCCACAGTATGGGGTTTAAAAAAGGCATAAGAACCAAAAGCACCAGAATGGCAAACAGTAGAGTCATACCCAGTAAAAAATAAGAGAATACCCTTTCTTTGCTCATGAGCGTCCCATGCAGTAGTACTCAAAGCCCTCCTCTCTCATCTTTGATGGTTCATATATGTTCCTACCATCTACTATTATGGGAAGCCTGAGAAGTTCTTTTACTTTTTGAAGGTCAGCCTTTTTAAACTCTTCCCATTCGGTAAGTATGAGAAGTGCCTCACAGTCCACAAGTGCCTGGTACATATCTTGTGCGTAGGAGAGGTCCTTGCCTTCGGGGAAGAGTCTTTTGAAGTTATTCATAGCTTTGGGATCATATAAACTTAGCTTGGCTCCGTGCTTGAGAAGAGCGGACACCACCTTTATAGAGGGTGCGTACCTTATGTCATCTGTGTTGGGTTTGAAAGAAAGCCCCCAAACTGCTAACCTTTTGTCCTTTAAGCTCCAGAGTGCAGTCTTCACCTTTTGAATAAACCTATCTATCCTCTCTGCGTTTATCTTCTCTACCTCTTTGAGCAATGAAAAGTCAACCCCGTGATCTTCTGCTATCTTTATGAAGGCTTTTACATCTTTGGGGAAACAACTTCCACCCCAGCCTATGCCTGCATCCAAGAAAGCCCTCCCTATCCTCTTATCGTATCCTATACCATCTGCTACCAACTTTACGTCCGCTCCCGTTTTTTCACACAGGTCTGCTATCATGTTTATGAAAGATATCTTCATGGCTAAGAAGGAATTAGATGCGTGTTTTATAAGTTCTGCTGTGGCTGGGTCTGTGAATATAATGGGTGCCTTTATGGGTTTGTAGATTTCCTGCATAATGCTCTTTGCTCTATCACTTTCAACACCTATAACTATTCTGTCCGGCTCTAAAAAGTCCTTTACCGCATTCCCCTCTCTTAAAAACTCAGGATTGGAAACCACATCAAACTCTATAGGACTTTTCATATATCTTTGCACGGTCTTTTTGATGAGCTTGTGGGTATTTACTGGCACTGTGGACTTTTCTATTAGCAGTTTGTAGTCCTTCATATGCTGTGCAGTGAGTCTTGCTACCTCCTCCACCTGTGATAGGTCTGCAGAGCCGTCTTCTTGCTCGGGTGTACCAACACATACAAAAATCACTTGGGAAAAATCAATTCCTTCAACGATATCCGTAGTAAAACTTATCCTATCCTGTTTGAGGCTCTCTTGGAGGAGTTCTTCTAGTCCTGGCTCGTAAATGGGGAGATGTCCCTCTTTTAGCATCTGTACTTTCTGTGGAATTTTCTCCACCACTTTCACTTTGTATCCCAGATGGGAAAGACATATGCCCGTTGTCAATCCTACGTAACCACCGCCTACAACGGTTATATTCATCCCTCTTCCTCCACAAGCTCAAGCTCTATCTTACCTCTGTCTTCTTCAACTTTGACTACCCTAACCTTTACCATATCACCCAACCTGTATACTTTCCCAGTCCTTACACCCACAAGCCTGTGAGCTGGTTCGTCGTAAACATATTCATCTTCCGTTAGGGTGTTTATGCTCACAAGCCCCTCTACCAGATACTCTTGCAGTTCTACAAAAAAGCCAAAAGGTACAACCCCAGTTATTATACCCGTATGTACTTCACCTATATGTGCCTTCATGAGTCTAGCTTTTAACAGGTCTATGGCTTCTCTTTCTACATCGTCCGCGAGCCTTTCCTGTTTGGATAAATGCTGTCCAGCCATCTCAAGGTATGCTACCGTTTCTTCGTAAGGCACATCCTCACCTTTTATGGCTTTTTTCAAAAGCCTATGAACTATTATGTCTGTGTATCTCCTTATAGGTGATGTAAAGTGAGCGTAATGTTCAGAGGCAAGTCCAAAATGCCCCACATTGTGAGGTGAATAATAAGCTCTCTTCATGCTTCTGAGTGTCAAGAACCTAACCAAGTTTTCTTCTGGTCTTCCCTCAAAATCCTCTATGATCTTTTGAAAAAACTTAGGCTCAAGAGAGACTTTCTTTACTTTATACCCAAGACCACCAAGTATTTCTATTAGATTGTTTACCTTATCTGGGTCTGGTTTTTCGTGTACTCGGTAAAGACAAGGATATCCCATATTCTGCAAGTGCATGGCTACAGTCTCGTTGGCAGATATCATAAATTGCTCTATGATCTTATGGGCTATGTGCCTCTCGTAGGGGATCACCGCTACGGGTTCTCCAAACTCATTCACGACTACTTCCGATTCTGGAAGGTCAAAGTCAATGCTCCCTTTCTCCCAACGCTTTCTGGAAAGTATGCGATAAAGGTCTTCCATAAGCCTAAGGGGTTCTACAAGGTAAGGGTATTTATCTTCAAGCACCGGATCACCTACTATGAGCTTTAGAGCTTCTTCGTATGTCAGGCGCGCTTTGCTCTTTATGACGCTCTCGTATATGTCGTAGCTTACCAAGTTCCCCTTTTTATCAAACACCATCTCACAGGTGAAAGCAAGCCTGTCCTCATAGGGTTTTAGACTACACAGGTCTGCAGATAGCTTTTCTGGAAGCATGTGCAGGGCTCTGTCAGGGAGGTAAAAGGTAAAACCCCTTCTGAAAGCTTCCTTATCTGTGTGAGAGCCTTCTTTGACAAAATGAGATACATCAGCTATGTGCACCCACAGTCTGTAGTGTCCTTCCGGTGTCATTTCTATAGCTACTGCGTCGTCAAAGTCCTTAGCTCTTTCGGGGTCTATGGTAAAGCAAACCTGATCCCTTAGGTCTTTTCTCTTTTTCAACTCCCTCTTTATACTAATGCGTATCTTTTGGGCTTCTTTTATAACTTCTTCTGGATACCCAAGAGGGAGATCGTACTTTCTAATAAGAAGGTCTATGATAAGCAGTCTTTCCTGAGGATGTCCCAGCACTTCCTTGATCACTCCCTTAGCGGGGACTCTTTCCCTTGGGTACTCCTTTATCTCAACTACTACCAAGGTGTCCTTCTTTAGGTCCTTGCAACTTTCTTGGCTCAGCAGTATCTTTTGGTGGGGTGCGTCATAGATGGGTATCCCGTAGCAAATTTTACCTTTTACTATCTTACATACCAGCTCTCTTTTACCTCTCTTTATAATCTTGAGTATGCGCACTTCCTTTTTACCTCTAAACTCCACCACTTTAGCCTTTACCAAGTCACCACCAAAGACCTTTGTCATTTCAAAGGGTGGTATGTATATGTCCTTTCTGCCTTCTCCTATATGGAGGAAGCCAAATCCTGCAGGGTAAGGAATCACAGTCCCTACAACTGTGTCTTCCTCCGTAAGCTTATACCTTCCTTTTTCTACAAATAGCCTCCCCTCTCTTTTTAGGGACTTGAGCAGTTTTTTGAGCTTTTTTCTACCTTCTTTGTCAAGCCCCAAATGTTTGGCTATCTGTTCAAAGTGCATGGCTTTATTAGAGCTTTTGAGCAGATTAAGAACTTCTTCTTCTGTTATGTGCCCATATGCCATATGAAAAGATTATAAACTATGCTCTAAAGGTAAAAAACTCTATTCTTTCCTTCACTTTTGGCTTTGTAAAGAGCGCTATCAGCCTTTCTTAAGATGGTGTCTATGGTATCACCTTCACGGTATGTGGTTATTCCTATAGATACAGTTATCTTAATTTTTCCGTCAAAAACCGTTTCTTCCACAATCCTCCTGAGCTTTTCCGCAACTACTAATGGTTCTGAATGCGCAATTAGTAAAAACTCTTCCCCTCCCCATCTTCCCATTATGTCCGTTTTTCTTATGTTATTTTTGAAAAGCCTTGCTAATTGTTTAAGAACCCTATCTCCAGCTTGGTGTCCGTAAGTATCGTTTATCTGCTTGAAGTTATCCACATCAATGAACAGAAGACTCAAAGGCATTTTGTATCTGCGTGCCTTGGCAACTTCCTTCTTAAGAAATTCCTCAAGAGCGTATCTGTTATACACACCTGTAAGTCTGTCGTAAAGGGCTAACTTTTTAAGTTTGTTCTCTGTGAGCTTTCTATCCGTTATATCCATGACCACACCCACTCCCGCAGGAGCAGACTTATAGTGTACAGTTTCTGAGCTTATCTGTACCCATACAACCTTCCCATCCTTTCTTTTTATCCTTACCTCGTACCTTTTAACTCCTTTTTTACCCATATCCCTCTTGATCATAACCTTCTTGACCTTATCTCTGTCCTTTGGATGGATAAGAGAAAGAAGATCCTCAAGGGATAAAAGCTCTTCAACGGAGTAGCCTGTTATCTCGGAAAGTGCCTCATTTGCGTATATTAACCTTTTTCCCTGCCTTAGAAAAATACCTACGGGAGAAGCAGAAGCGAGTGAACGGAAGAGTTCTTCTTTCTCGTGTTTTTCTGTGATATCAACCACATACTTGTAATAGCCTATTACTTTCCCTTTATCATCTTTTAGGCAAACGGTATGATCAAGCACCCACTTTACTTTACCATCCTTAGTTATGATCCTGTAATCTTCGTGAGTTTGCTCTGATAGAGGACCCTCTGTGCATTCTTTCAGCTCCTTCACTACTTTATCAAGGTCCTCTTTGTGTATAAGGTCTGTGTACTTTAACTTTCTTTCTACAAACTCTTCCACAGAGTAGCCCGTTAGATCTTTCACATTGGGAGAGACAAGTTTAACAGACCATCCAACAGCGTCCTCTAAAAAGAAAAACACCATGGGACCGCTTGTAAGGAAAATTTCTGGACTTAGCTTAACATACTCAAAAGCTTTGAGCACTTGGGATAGATCTATGTGTATCTCTATGTAAGTATTGTTTTCTTTATTATAGCTTGCAATTACATAAATATAATTCTCTCTGCCTTCTTTTGTAGTGTGCACATACACTGTCTGATAGTTCTCCAGCCCCTGCTGTTTCATAATCTTTGCTACATACGGATAAAACTCCATGCCATAGAGTTCCTTAGCTTTTTTGTTTGCGTACACTACCCTGTATTTTTCGTCTATTACCAAAAGAACTATAGGAAGGTTTTCAAAGCTTGAATAATCCATGAAAAGACTTTTATTTTATCACAGTATAAAGGCTACTGCTACAGAATAGTCCCTTTCGTGAGATATGGATACATACAGGCTTATACCTTCAAGCAGATGCTTTATGTCATCCCTAAGGATGTTCACCTTTGCAGGTTTTCCTCTGTCTCCGAGCACTTCTATTTGTGAGAATCTTAGCACTATACCGAATCTCTGGTAAAAAGCTTTCAAAACAGCTTCTTTGCAAGCCCATCTTGCAGAAAGGCATGCGCAGAAAGACTTTTGCTGTGTGCAATACCCAAGCTCTCTTTGTGTGTATATGCGATTTAAAAATTTATCACCAAAGCGTTCTATAGCCTTCTTGATCCTTTCGTTTTTCACTATGTCTATACCAACCACAGAGGGATATTATAAAGGGGGAAAGCCCCCCAAGAAACTTACTTTTTCTCTACTATAACGCCTTTTAACGGTGCTACCGCCTGTAAAAATTCCTGCTGTTCCTTTGGAGGCACTTTAAACTTGTTGAGGGTTTCTTTTGTGAGTTCTACAAATCTGTTCCAGTCTGAATCTGAGATACCAAGCCCTTCGTGAGCGGTTTTCATGTCCCTTCCCGTATATATACAGGGTCCTCCTGTGGCACTACATACAAAGTTAGTAAGATGAGCTATCAGTTTGTTCTTACTGTCGTTGCTGAGACCTTTAAAGTATACGCCTAATTGCCTGTCCGTCACAAGACGCACTGCAAGGTCCTTAACAACTGCTGAGATGGCATCGTATCCACCAAGTCTCTGATAAAGGGTCTTTTCTTTGTGCATCATCTCCGCAGAGCCAACTCCAAAAAGCCCAAAGACTAACATAAGGCTAAGTGCAGTTTTTCTCATGACACTACCTCCTCTTATTTATTCCTATCATCAACTACATCATTCCTTTGGCTCTCCAATATGTTAAGAACCGCTTGCTGTAAGTCAGCAGGAACACCGTTTTGTTGCATAGATTTTTGAACGCACGCCTTAAAACTATCTACATCATCGTTGGCTATACCTTTACCATCAGGTCCTACCATACCTTGATGCGCTGCTCTCATAGGTCTACATGTAAAGGTTCTCTGCTGTCCATCAACGGGACTTGTGTAAGTTATAGTAGTTGGAAAAGTACATGGACCACCAGCGGCAGCGCACAACTGTTTTGTTAGGCATACCTGTATACGTTCAAGAGAGTCCGCGGATAATCCTCTGAAGAATATACCTATGTTTGGGTCTGTTGCGAGACAGGGTACCGCATCACTTACTACTTTCCTAATACCCTGCTCACCACCGAGCCTCTCAAAGGGTGTTTGAGCAGTACTGCTTCCCCCACAAGAAGAAAGCATAAAACCTGTAGAAGCTAATAGAGCAAATGTACCTAATGCATACCTTCTCATGATACTACCTCCTTTATAATGGTTTTCTTGTTTAATGCTACTTCCTTTGTATGATCCTTTCAGTGATTAAGTCACACAAAGGGTATGCTTACTTGGCAAGGACCCTTGCTACTTCCTGTAAGGATGTGATGCCCTTTCTTACTTTTAAAATACCAGCTTCATAAAGGGTTCTCATGCCTTTGCTTTTAGCTAAGTCTCTTATGTCTTCAGAAGTGCCACCTTTTATGATGAGCTTTCTCATCTCCTCATCTACTTCAAGTATTTCATGGACAGCGGTTCTTCCTTTATAACCTGTGCGGTTGCAAACCTCACATCCCCCTTCTTTGTGCGTGTATATGGTTATATCTTCGCTGGGATCTTTTAGCACTCCCATCCTGAGAAGAGCTTCTTTGGGTGTGTTGTCTATTACTTTACATGCAGGACAAAGCTTTCTAACAAGTCTCTGTGCCACTATGAGAATAACTGATGAGCCTACAAGAAAAGGTTCTATTCCCATATCCACAAGTCTTGTAATAGAAGATGGTGCGTCGTTAGTGTGCAGGGTGGAAAACACTAAGTGCCCTGTTAGTGCAGCTTTTATGCCTATTTCTGCAGTTTCTGTGTCTCTTATCTCACCTATGAGGATAATGTCAGGGTCCTGTCTGAGAAAGGCTCTCAATACGCTTGCAAAGGTAAGTCCTATATTCTCGTTAACCTGAACCTGATTGAGCCCCGGGATGGCAACTTCCACTGGATCTTCTGCGGTCATTATGTTCACATCAGGTGTGTTTCTTTCCATAAGCGATGCGTACAGTGTGGTTGTTTTCCCTGAACCAGTAGGTCCAGTTACCAACACCATTCCCCACGGTGTCCATATAGCCTTTCTAAATTTCTCAAGGTCATCAGGCTCAAACCCTAAGTCTTCAAGCTTTACGCTAAGGTACTTTTCTGCTTCCTGGATTCTCATGACTGTTTTCTCCCCATAAACGGTGGGTACTGTAGAGACCCTAAGGTCTATTCTTTTGCCACCTATCTTTATCCTTATCCTTCCATCTTGAGGCTTTCTTCTCTCTGCTATGTCCATGTTGGACATGATCTTGTATCTTGCTGTCAGCGAATCTTTGACCTTTGCGGGAAACTCGTGAAACACACGCAGTATTCCATCAATTCTGTAGCGTACAACTACTTTTTTTTCGTAAGGTTCTATATGTATGTCAGATGCGCCAAGTCTAACCGCTTCGTATATTAGATAATTGGCAAGCTTCACTATGGGTGCCTCTCCAGCTTCTGCAGCTAAAGCTTCTGGAGAGAGATCTATGGGGAGATTTTCCAGCTCTATCTCTTCTTCGGGTTCAAGCTCCTCAATTAGCTTAGTCACTGTAGGATAGAGCTTGTTTAGAAGGTCTTCTACTGTTTTTCTGGTAGCGGCATAGGCGGTTATGGAACTTATCTTACTTCTAAACCTTAGCTCGTTTATGGCGGACTGATTGAAAGGATTAACTGTAATGATAGTTAAGTTCCCGTTTTCGTACTTTACCGGAGCTATTAAGTATTTCCTAAGCAGACTTTCCGGAAGTTCTTTCAGCACCTCTTCTGGCAGTTTTACATCTTCTATATTGCCCTTCCAGAATCTATTGGATAAATGTTTGGAATATAAATCTGCCAGCTTTGTATCATCAAGTAAGCCTAACCTCAGCAAGGTGCTTATTATGTCCTCATCCTTCTGTTTTTCTACATAAGCCTGTTTTGCTTGCTCTTTGGTGATGTAGCCAAGTTTTACTAAATACTCTAATAGCTTAGCTTCATCCATAGCTCTCTTCCTCAGAAGGGAATATGCCCTTCTCTACCTCTTCTTTATACTTTTGCAATGCCTGTCTGAACACTTCAGCACCTTGGGCATACCTCTTTACAAACTTGGGTTTTATATCTTCCACCAAACCTACAAGGTCGTGAAAAACCAGCACCTGACCATCACAGTGCGGACCAGCACCTATGCCTATGGTGATGCTTTTAGAATCTCTGGTTAGCTCCTGTGCTAAATGGGATGGTACACTTTCTAAAACTATCATGAAGGCTCCTGCTTCTTCCAACGCTTTGAAATCTCTTTTTAGTTTTTGAGCTTCATCTTCCTTTTTTCCCACAACCCTGTAGCCTCCAAGAGCGTGAACACTTTGGGGTGTAAATCCCAAATGCCCAACCACAGGAATGCCTATACTTACAAGCCTATGTATAAGCTCTGCTATATCTTCTCCACCTTCTAACTTTACTGCGTTAGCTCCTGTCTCTTTCATAACTCTTCCGCAGTTTCTTATTGCGTCTTCTTTGCTTACTTGATAGCTCATAAAAGGCATGTCCACTATAAGAAAGGCTCTCTTTATGCCCCTCTTTACTGCCTTTGTGTGGTATATCATCTCATCAAGGGACACATAAAGAGTAGATTCAAGTCCCTGAAAAACCATACCGAGAGAATCACCTACCAGTACGCAGTCTATACCTACTTGGTCGCACAACTTTGCAGAGATGTAGTCGTAGGTAGAAACCATGGTGATCTTCTTTCCTTCCTGCTTTTTCTTAAACAGCGTCCTTATGGTAATCTGTTCATGCATTCTTTTGTTCTTGCACCGCTGATAGCTCTTCTTCTACTTCCTTGACGGTTTTTATCAATCTTCTGACGGACTCTTTGAGCACATCAAGGTCAGATAGTTCTCTCATCTGTCCCACAAGAGGTGTGAGTGTGCTCAAAAGCTCTTCCTTTTTTGGTCCCTGCCCTACTCTTATTTGGTAAGCGCTGGCTGTTATAGGATGGAATATGGCATTTACTATCCTTCTGGCTGTTAATTTGTCCTGTGCTTCAAGGAGTTTTTCCAGCTCGGGCAAAACCTTCTTTATGAGGTTTATCCCAATCTCAAACTCTTTGGACATAACACGCCTCCTTAAATAGATTTTACCTTATAATGTCCAGTTTTAGATAATCTCTAAGGGCATGAGGTACAACTACTGAACCATCTTCTCTTTGATAGTTCTCAAGTATTGCTGCGAGGGTTCTGCCTACCGCAAGCCCAGAACCGTTAAGGGTATGCACATACCTGTTCCTACCTTGGGTATCTTTAAACCTCATGTTTATCCTTCTTGCCTGAAAGTCCTCACAGTTAGAGCAGGAGGACACTTCTCTGTACCTGTTTTGTGATGGAAACCACACCTCTATGTCGTAGGTCTTTGCGGAAGAAAAGCCCAGGTCTCCACTGCACAAAAGCACAACTCTATAGGGTAATTCCAAGGCTCTTAGTACATCTTCCGCATCCCGTGTTAGCTTTTCTAACTCCTCGTAAGAATCCTCTGGCTTTACTATCTTGACCAGTTCCACTTTGTTAAACTGATGTTGGCGTATTATACCCCTTATGTCTTTTCCGTAAGCACCAGCTTCTCTTCTGTAGCAAGGAGTGTAAGACATCAGATAAATGGGAAGCTGGTCTTCTCTTAATATTTCGTCCCTAAACAGGTTAGTAAGGGGCACTTCCGCAGTAGGAATAAGATACAGGTTGTCCCTTTCACACTTGTAGAGTTCTTCTTCAAACTTGGGTAGTTGTCCTGTGCCTTCTAACACTTCTGGTTTTACAAGATGTGGAGGGAGAACTTCTATATAACCTTTTTTGGCATGCATGTCTAACATAAAGTTTATAAGAGCTCTTTCAAGCTTTGCTCCCATGTTTTTAAGAACTGTGAAACGGCTTCCTGAGAGTTTGGCACCCCTTTCAAAATCAAGTATGTCCAGCTTCTCTCCTATTTCCCAATGGGGCTTAGGCTCAAAGTTAAATTCCCTTGGCGTGCCATACCTTCTTACCTCCACATTGTCTTTCTCATCTTCTCCTATGGGAACGCTTTCATGGGGTATGTTGGGTATGCGTAGCATAAGGTTTCTCATATCACTTTCTACAATGGAAAGCTTTGCTTCTAATTCTTCTATATTCTCTCTTATTTTTTTGACCTGTGCCTCAAGGTTTGAGGTGTCCAAGGATTGTTTTTTCATTACTCCTATCTCTTTACTTATGCGGTTTCTCTCAGATCGTAGCGCTTCAAGTTCTCTAAGTATGCTTCTTCGTTCTTGGTCAAGGGACAAAACACGATCCACAAGCAGATGATGATCTCCACCTCTGGTCTTTAACCTCTCTTTTACAAAATGGGGTTTATCTCTTAAAAGCTGTATGTCAAGCATTTTTCTTCATATAATCTTGCAGAATTTTTTCCATCATGTCCTTGTAGTAAAGCCTTTCCTTTTTTAGTTTTTCTATTTCTAACTCTAGCTCATGGGTCATTGGTCTGTGTTTTTCTAACTTATCAACGAGCTTGTTTAGTTCGTCGTGTTTCTCGTAATACTGTTTAAATTCTTTATTTTCTTCAAGGAGTTTTTTTATAGCCTCCTCTCTGGTCATTTTATGTCCTCCTCTTTCGGTCTTAATAATATTAAAGCACAAAAACTCAAAAGGTATCCCAAAGAAATTACCACAAGGCTTGCGATTATTAGATATATAACAAAGGCTATTGCAAAAGGTGTGCTTGATACCACAAAGCTCCAAAAGTATCCTTTGGTGGCACTGTAGCTCCACCAGATATCCTGCGCAGTTCTCACAGGAAAGATCCTTTTCCTTACAAAAAAAGCTAAAGGAAAACTAAACAGGGCACTCAGCATTACTATAAGGCTTGCCTGCAGGATAACTTTTGACGATAAAGGGAGATTAAAGAAGGGATAGGTAGCAAGGGAACCAACAAATAATAGACTGATAAAGGATAAAAAGGCATAGTAAAACTGTTTGGCTCTTTTTCTGTAGAGGTCTCTTTTATCCACTTTTTACCTGTCTGTTTCTCCTACTACTGGGTCTATGCTTCCCAGAAGAGCTATAGCATCCGCTATAGTTCCACCTTCTATGAGCTTGGGAAATATAGAAAGATTGTAAAGAGCTCCTGACCTTATCCTTAGCCTGTAGGGTCTTGACCCTCCTTTAGAGTATATGTAAAAGCCAAGTTCACCTCTTGGGTTTTCACCGCTTGAGTAGAGCTCTCCGGGAGGTGCACTCTCACCGTGTACCACTATACGAAAGGACTTTACCATGTCTTCCAAAGCCATGAACACATCCTCTTTTGGAGGCATGACCGCAGGATGGTCTTTGTTTATGTAAGGTGCGGACTTGGGTAGTTTTTCTAACTTGGCTACGCACTGTTCTATTATTCTCAAGCTTTGGACCATCTCTTCCATACGTACCAAATACCTGTCATAAACATCCCCCACTTCTCCTACAGGCACATCAAACTCCACTTCGTCATAAGCTGCGTAAGGTTCTGCTTTTCTAATGTCATAAGGCACTCCCGAACCTCTGGCTACAGGTCCTGTAAGCCCATAGTTGAATACATCTTCTTTACTTATCACACCCACATCCTTTGTCCTTCTTAGCCATATGCGGTTTCTTGTTAGCAGTTGGTGATACTCTTTTAGCCTGCTGGGGAAGTCTTTAATAAATGCCTTTATCACATCAAGAGTGCCTTCTGCAAGGTCGTAATGTACTCCACCTATTCTAAGAAAAGCAGTGGTAAGTCTGAAACCTGCGTTTCCCTCTATGATGTCCATTATCTTCTCTCTTTCTCTAAAGGCATAAAGGAACACGGTGAGAGCTCCAAGGTCCAAAGCGCCAGTGCCAAGCCAAAGAAGGTGGGAGTTTATTCTCTGAAGCTCTGCAAACATGGTCCTTATATACCTTGCCTTCTCGGGAACTTCTACATTCAAGAGCTTTTCCACTGCGGTCACATATGAAAGTTCGTTGCATATGGCTGATATGTAGTCCATCCTATCTGTATAAGGCAGAAACTGAAAGTAGTATAGGTTCTCTGCTATCTTTTCCATCCCTCTGTGTAGCTGTCCCAGTATTACATCCGACTGAACCACCTTTTCACCGTCAAGGTCAAAGAGAAACCATATGGTGCCGTGAGTACCCGGATGCAAAGGTCCCCAGTTTAGTACCAACTGAGCCTTCTTTTTTAGTCTAGCTTTTTCTGTTCTCTCAAGGTCTTCAAGAGTAGCAACTTTTGTATGCATTATTTCGTAGTCGTGGCTTGGTGGTTCTGTTCTACCTTCCAACACTTCCGTAAGGGAAGGGAGCTCCACCTCTGGAATACCCTCAAGTGGGAAGTCCTTCCTGAGGGGAAAGTAAGGATATCCTTCCCACATGAACATACGTCTGAGGTTTTCGTGCCCTTCAAAAACAACACCAAACATATCGTATGCTTCTCTCTCCGCCCACTTAGCACAAGGCCAGAGCTTTTCAAGAGAGGGAAGCGTACCACCTTCTGCCCAAGTTTTTACTATAACCCTCTCGTTCTCTTCTGGATTGTAGAGTATATAAACGCCCTGAAATCTGTGAGGGTGTTCAGGGAAGTCTACGCAGGTAAAGTCTATGAAATGTTTGTATCCTTCCTTTTGTCTGAGATAACTTAGAAACTCAAGCAGTTTAGCTTTGGGAACCTCTATGCGCACACTTTTGCTGTCCGCTTGAACATCCGCATCTTTGAAAATAGACCTGACTCTTTCTCTCACTACTAAGTTCATCCAAGGCATTGTCAGACCTCAACCTCCTGCGGAATCAACAAACCTTGTCTCTGCACATCCTCTTTGAACTGTGCAAAAGCCTTGTCATATTTTCTTACTCCTTTCTCTTTTATCTTTTTCTGAAGCTGGAGTATGCCGTATATGAGTCCCTGCGGATGAGGTGGGCATCCGGGTATGTAAACATCAACGGGTATTATCCTGTCCATACCCTGAAGGGTAGCGTATGTGGGGAAGGGTCCCCCCGCAGAAGCACATCCACCCATAGTTATGCACCACTTAGGGTCTGGCATCTGTTCCCATATGAGCTTTAGCATAGGTGCCACTTTATTGACTACTGTACCTGCAACGATAAGCACATCAGCCTGTCTTGGAGAAGCCCTGAAGATGACGCCAAGCCTGTCTAAGTCAAACCTTGAGGCTGCTGTATGCATCATTTCTATAGCACAACAGGCAAGACCTATGGTCACAGGCCAAAGGGCGTTCCTGCGACCCCAATTTAAAAGCTCTTCCACAGTAGTTATCACAAAACCGTTGGAGTTTATCGCAGCCATAATAAACCTCCTTTAGTAGAACTTTAATTATAAGCCAAAATTACACAACTTCATGACAACTATCACATGAAAAGGACACCGTATTATAAATAATTTAGGACACTTCCAAGAGCATGCAGGTTTTTCTCTTCTTTAACTATACTGACTGAGGCTGTTTGAAAAATCCCAGAGCATTGACAAAACTTGATTTCTAAAAACAGCCCTCAAAAGCTCAAAAAATAAGTAAATCCCCCAAAGCACCA
>NZ_OBEN01000010.1 GCF_900215655.1 Hydrogenobacter hydrogenophilus
TGGTGCTTTGGGGGATTTACTTATTTTTTGAGCTTTTGAGGGCTGTTTTTAGAAATCAAGTTTTGTCAATGCTCTGGGATTTTTCAAACAGCCTCAAAAGAACTTGACTTTACTTAGCCTTTGCTTTATATTTTAATAATTAAAATAAACATAAGGGGGGTTGGCTATGACACAGCAGAACGGCTTAGCCACAGAAAAAGTAAATATATCCACTCAAAAACTGCTTGGTGGTATAGGATCTCTTCTTATGTTGCTAAGCTTCATACCAGTAATAGGAATTCTTCTTGGCATATTGGGAATAGTTTTTTGGCTTGTTAGTATGTATCAAATTAGTAGCAAAATCAAAAAACCAGAAATTTTCAGTAAAGCTATAATAGGTTTCATTTTAGCGTTGTTGGGTTGGATTATAGCGCTTATGTTTGGTTTAATGAGTTTTGTAAGCTTTTTTGCCTCCTCAGGATTTACGAGAGATGAGGGACAGGTAGGTTTAGGTATAGGTATAGGTATATTTATTGCGCTGTTGGTAGACTATATAATTTCTATAGTAGCTGCCTATTTTTATAAAGAAGCCTACAAAATTCTTGCAGTAACCATAAACCACAACCTCTTTAGGACAGCTGGCCTTCTCATGTATATAGGTGCGATTACCGTAATTCTGTTTGGCATAGGTATAATTTTATGGATTGTAGGTTGGATAATACTTGTAATAGCATTCTTTACAGCACCAGACGAGGTAGAAATTAGAGCATAAGAAAAAGCCTAACGCTTGATTTTTTCCTGTCAAGTGTGGTAAGTTATTTAACAAGTTTAAACTGAGGGTCAGAAAACTGACCCTTGTTATCTTGGCAGTTGAATAGGGTTTGTGTTTGTAAGATTATAAGGGTGGTATGGCTTTAATGTCTTCATCAAAACATTTTGGCATTTTGATGTTTTGATGAAACACTTTTGGAACAGTTGAGTTTCAATAGTTGGAAATGGCACTTTTTAGCCCATTTTTGGGAACTGAAAATTTCCGAAAATTAACTTCATTTGAAGAGGGTATCCCTTTGACAAAAGGCTTGAAAGAGAATAAGATCAAACATGTAAGGATTTGGGGTTTTTAGCCCACCGTGTGGGATTGAGACAAAATATGTAGGCTTTTCTGCGGGGATTAGTTTTAGGTTTTTAGCCCACCGTGTGGGATTGAGACAAAATATGTAGGCTTTTCTGCGGGGATTAGTTTTAGGTTTTTAGCCCACCGTGTGGGATTGCGACTTCCTTACCTTAGCTAAGAATTTGTGCACATCTGTTGGTTTAGTTCCTAATGTACCGTGTGGAATCAAGAGATGTTAAGATTATGAGATGAGCGAAATTTGGCTAAACTCCCTACTCCTACTTGTAGGCACATCTGTAGGAAGCTTGGTAGCTGTGTTTTTTAAAAAAATCTCCGTAAGCGTAAACCTGAATCTGTCCTTTGCAGGTGGAGTAATGATGGTGGCGAGTTTTACGAGCCTCATACTACCTGCTCTACAAAGAGGAGGTTTTTTACAAACTTCCTTAGGTATAATCATGGGGTTTGCCCTTATAGGACTTATAGAGTATCTCTTCCCTCACGAACATGTGATAAAGGGTGAGGAAGGCATTATAAAGACCGAAAAACTTAAAAAACTCTTCCTCATAGTTGCAGGTGTGATTATTCACAACATACCAGAAGGTTTTGCTGTAGGTGTATCTTCCGCTTATTCTTTGGAGAAAGGTACCGCAACCGCAATAGCTATAGCCATTCAGGACGTACCAGAAGGTCTAATAGTTAGTCTCGCTCTAATAGTTGCCAACAAAGGGATTGTAGTTCCTGTGTTAGCAGGGATAATAAGCGGAATTGCTGAATCCCTGTTTTGCCTTCTTGGTTTTTATACTTTTGAGTCTTTTAGTGCGCTTCTTCCTGTAGGTTTGGGACTAGGTGGTGGAGCTATGATATACATAACGGTAAAAGAGGTCTTTCCAGAAGTTTATTCCCAAGGTTCCCACGTTGTATCCACATTAGGCTTTTTAGTAGGCTTTCTCTTGATGCTCTTGCTTGACACTACACTGTAAAAGTATCTAAAATTTTTCAGGCATGTGGCAAGAGTTAATAGCTACAGGATTCTATTTAGGAAGGTTTAGGTACGCTCCGGGAAGTCTTGGGACTCTCCTTGGTGTACCTCTGGTGTATGTGTTTGCTGTCAAATGGTGGCTTGTGCTTTTTGTAGCTTTGCTACTTTACCTGCTTGGTGTGTGGGCATCTGGCTATGTTATAGAAATGCGAAAAGAAAAAGACCCCGAGGATGTAGTTATAGATGAAGTGTTGGGATACCTTTTGTCTTACACCTTTGTAGAACCTACTTTCAAAACCTTGCTGGTGGGTTTTTTAACTTTTCGCCTTCTTGACATACTAAAGCCATATCCTATAAAGCTTTTTGAAAACTTACCTAATGGACACGGCGTGATGGCTGATGATGCGGTAGCAGGTATGATAAATGCCTTTGTGCTATTTTCCCTCTTTCATTAACTTTATAAACTTTGCCCCTGCGAGGATCAGAGTAAAAGACAGATTTATCCATATGAAGAACAGAAGTACAGAACCCATAAAACCGTATAAAGGATTTAGCTTGACAAACTTTACCACAAAGGTAGAGAAAATTTTATTAAGAATCAAAAGACAAGTAGACGTAAAAAAAGCACCGGGATACACACCCCTAAAAGTGTACTTTTTAGGTAGAAATAGAGCGTATATTATTACAGTTAAGCTGAATATAGCAAAAAAGTTTATTAGGTAGAAAAGGTAAACTGTATAGTTTCCCAGGTAAGCCTTAAGTAAAGAGCTTACAAGGAAAAACAAGGAAATTACTAAAGTGTAGGCAATTACTATCAAAGGTGTTTTTATCCAAAAAGCCCATTCTTTTTCTGACTGTGCCTCTGATAGCGTATAAAGAAAGGCTTTGTAAAGGTCCTTTGAAAAGCTTACGGAAAAAAAATAAGCTAAGATAAGGGAGAACACAGAGCCAGATGTTCTGTGATGATAAAACTTCATTATTTCAATAATTACTTTCTCTGTTTGCTCCGGAAAGAACAAGACTGCATAGTTTATCAGCTTATTAAAGTCAAAGAAGGGCAAAAAGGAGGCAAAGAAGCTGGAAAATAAGAGCAAGGAACCTAAAACCATGGTAAAACTATAAGTAAGAGCAGACGCGTGATAAGCGTAATCCTCTGTAATAGACGTGTAAAAGGTGTAAAAAACATACTTGGCACTTTTAAATATCCTTGACTTCATATTCAACTGTGCCCCCAAAAGGACTTCTAAAGACAAACCTATCACCCTCCCTTTCAAGCACATACTGAGGGGTAATGGGTACTTTACCTCTTCCACCAGGAAGGTCTACTGCATAAGTAGGTATCCCCATACCTGAAATCCTCCCCCTGAGATATTCCATGATCTCAATTCCCTTATCAATACTTGTCCTAAAATGGATGGCACCTTTTACAGGATCACAGTGAAATAGGTACTGAGGTTTAACCTTTATTCTCAGCAATCCTCTGAAAAGCTCTAACATGGTTTGTGGGTCATCATTTACCCCTTTTAGTAAAACAGTTTGATTATTCACCGGTATACCTCTACGCAAAAGCCTTTCTATAGCTTCTTGGGACTCTGGTGTTATCTCCTTAGGATGATTGAAGTGTGTGTTTATCCATATAGGTGAGTATTTTTCCAAGAGATCAAGGAGCTTGTCGTCAAAAAAACGTTGGGGGGCTAAAACTGGAAGTCTTGTCCCAAAGCGTACAATTTCAACATGTTTTATTTTCCTAAGCTCAGAGAGTATGTAGTCAAGCTTTTTATAGCTCAAAGATAGAGGTTCTCCTCCAGAGATGAGCACATCTCTTACCTCTTCGTGTTTTTTTATGTAATCTATCATGTTTTTAAGCTCTTCTATAGTGCGAGATCGCTCACCTTGTGAGAATATTCGCTTTCTCATACAATGCCTACAATAAACTGCACAAAAAGTAGTGACATTCATAAGGACGCGATCGGGATACCTGTGAGTGAGTCCTACAATAGAACCCTCTTCTTTGAAAGGGTCAGGTTCACCCATACTTTGGATCTTTGGGTCCATCTCTATAGCCCGAGGTATGCACTGCAATCTTATAGGATCCTGCGGGTCATCCGGGTCTATGAGAGAAAAGTAGTAGGGTGTTATAGCAAGGGGATAGATCCCCTTTGTACTTTCTATACCTTGAATTTCCTCAGGAAGTAGCTTTATGTATCTTTCTATGGTCTGCCTTGTTTTGATACGGTTCTTTACCTGCCAGTTGTAATCTCTCCACAACTCCTCGGGTACTTCTTGGAAAAACCTTCTCATGAGAGACATTATAGCTTTAAGTTAATTTATAATTATCCATATGGACCTTGTGAAAAAACACATAATCAAAAACAACACTAAGCTACTCCTGATTGTCCTTGATGGGTTGGGTGGTCTTCCCGTAGAAAACGGAAAAACGGAGCTTGAAATGGCCAAAACGCCAAACCTTGACAGGCTTGCAAAAGAATCCGCCTTGGGTATGCACATACCAGTAGATTACGGTATAACACCTGGAAGTGGACCAGGGCACTTGGGAATATTCGGATACAATCCTGTTGAGTATCAGATAGGTAGAGGTATATTGGAAGCTTTGGGTCTTGGACTTGAGCTTAAAGACACAGATATAGCGGTAAGAGGCAATTACGCAACTGTTGAAGAGTTCAACGGAAAGCTCATAGTAAAGGACAGAAGAGCAGGAAGGATATCCTCAGAAGAGAACAAAAGGATCACCCAGAAGCTTGCAAGCGCAGTAAAAAATATAGGAGATGTGCAGGTAATACTTTCACCCGGTATGGAACACAGATTTGCCATGATCCTAAGATTTCCAACACCACTGCCAGAAGGGAGTGATAGACTTCCAGACACAGACCCACAGAAAGAAGGTTATGAACCCATCATTCCCCAAGGTGATGGAGTAGCCATGGTGGTAAGGGAGTTTTTAAAAAGGGCTCAGGAAGTGCTAAAAGATGAACCAAAAGCCAACTATGTACTTCTTAGAGGATTCTCCCAAAAACCTAAGATAGAAAGTTTTGAGGAGAAGTTTGGCTTGAGAGCCTGTGCCATTGCTGTTTATCCCATGTACCGAGGACTGGCAAGTTTAGTAGGTATGGAAGTTTTTAAAGCGGAAAGCTTGCAAGAACAAATTAAGCTCCTCAAAGACCTGTGGGAAAATTACGATTACTTCTTTTTCCACATTAAAAAGACAGATTCTTACGGAGAGGATGGCAACTGGAGAGGAAAAATCCAAGTGATAGAAGAGTTTGATGGTCTTATACCTGAGTTTCTAAGCCTAAAACCTCAAGTTTTGGTTATAACAGGGGACCACTCCACACCTTCTGTGTTAAAAGGACACTCTTGGCATCCAGTACCTGTGCTACTACACTCACCGTATGTTTTAGGTAGAACTTCTGAACGGTTTACCGAAAGGGAATGTCTAAAAGGGGAACTGGGTATATTCCCCGCTTTCAAACTCATGAACCTAATGTTAGCACACTCTCTGAGACTTTCTAAGTTTGGAGCGTAAAGTTTATGCTGAGCCTTAACCTGAACCAAGTGAAAGAGCTTTCCAAAAACTACAGTGTGATACCCTTATTTGCAGAAGTGCTTGCAGATACAGAAACACCTCTTTCTTTGTTTCTGAAACTAAAGAAAGAAGGTCATTACAACATACTCTTAGAAAGCGCAGAAGGTGGCAGCAAGTGGGGAAGGTACTCTTTTGTCATAAGGTCTTCCTCATTCATTTTTAAGTACAAGAAGGGATACGGGGAGGTATTCAAAAGAGGTAAGGTTTGGTGTTTTGAGAGCAAAGATCCGTTAGAAGTCTTAAAGTCCCTAATGAGAGATCTGGTTCCTTACAAAGATGAAAGACTGCCAAGGTTTTGGGGTGGGTTTGTGGGATACATAGGTTATGATGTGGTAAAGTGCTATGAGCCAGTAAAAGATGAAAAACCAGACCCTATAGGAACATACGACATATTCATGGTTCTTACAGACTTAGTGGTCATACACGATAACCTGACAGGCAAGATAAAAATACTGTCTCCCATCTTTGTGGATGTGGATGTTGAGGAAAGCTACAAAAGAGCAAAAGTTAGCATAGAAACTGCTATAGAAGACATATTTACAAAAAGTATATTTCCCGTAAATTACGAGGAAAAAGAGCCCCATCTTTCTGAGTGGCACGCCAACATGAGAAAAGAGGAATTTGAAAGTCTAGTTATAAAAGCCAAAGAATACATAGCCAGAGGTGATATCATTCAGGTGGTACCTTCCCTAAGGTTCAGTAAAAACTTTAAAGGCAGGCCAGAGGATCTTTATAGGATACTTAGATTTTTAAATCCTTCTCCTTACATGTACTATCTGGAACTGGGGCATGTTAAGGTTATAGGTTCTTCACCTGAGGTCCTTGTGAGATTAGAAGATGGTAAGGTAGAAACAAGACCCATAGCAGGTACAAGAAGAAGAGGGCTTACAGAGGAGGAGGACAAAGCTTTAGAAGAAGAGCTTTTAAGAGATGAAAAAGAGCGCGCAGAACACTTGATGCTTGTAGACCTTGCAAGAAACGACATAGGAAAAGTATCAAAACAGGGTAGTGTTAGAGTGAAAGAATTTATGACCATAGAAAGATACTCTCATGTTATGCACATAGTAAGCCATGTGGTGGGTGATATACAAGAGGGTTTGTCTGCTGTAGATGTGATAAAGGCTACTTTTCCTGCGGGGACAGTATCTGGCGCTCCCAAAGTTAGAGCTATGCAGATCATAGAAGAGCTTGAACCAGAAAGAAGAGGTATATACGCAGGGTGTGTAGGTTATATCTCTTTTCAAGGCAATACTGATATGGCAATAGCAATAAGAACTGCAGTAATTAGAGGAGATGAGGTATTCCTTCAGGCGGGAGCTGGTATAGTAGCAGATTCAGACCCTGAAAAGGAATGGTGGGAGATCGTCAGCAAAGCTAAAGCTTTAATGAAAGCAGTTAGTATGGCAGAAACTCAAAGAACATAAAGAGAAAGAGGCTTTATGTTATAAAGCTTAAGAACCTCGTGTTTTATCATAAGTTTGAATATCTCCTCGTTCTTTCGCCACGGGGAGTATTTTCTAATAATCTTTGTCTTTTCTTCCTCTGATAGGTTCTCCCAGAGCCTTTTTACCAACAGGTTTTCCAAATGTTTAAGTTTTTCCTCTGCTTCTCTTTCATTTTGTGGCTCTTGGGGAATATCTTCTTTTTTTATGTAAAGTTTTATCTTTTCCAAATTTTCCATATAGCGCCTTTTCCAATCTATCTTTACTTCTCTTCCTTTTCTAAGAGCAAGCTGATGATTAAGCTGATTTATCTTTCCAAAGGAAAAAAATAAGGGTGTTTTGTGTCTCTTTTCTGGTGGCAAGCTTAGATAAAATTCCTTTATGCCTTCTTTGACAACCTCCAAAGGATATCCTGCCTCTTCTAAAAAAGACAAGAACCATATTTCTCTTGGGGAAAGATAAAAAACTTCCTTGAGAGAAAGAATAGTGTCCCTGAGCATTTTGTAATAGCTCATGGTTTACGCAAGAACCTTAAAGATAAACTTAAGGAGAAAGTCATTTCCAAACACAGTGATTCTTCTTATCTCAAAGAGATTAGGGCTCTTTGAAAAAGAACCGTGTTTTGTGGTAAATGCCATAAGATACCCTGCCTTTGCCACCATATCCCTAACCTTTTGGTTGTAGTCTCCATAAGGATAGCAGAAGGTTTTTATTTCTATACCCAGCTTGTCCTCAAGGAGTTTTTTTGAGTCTTCAATTTCTCTCTTTGCAGACTCTTCGGGTATCTTAGAAAGATAAGGATGTGTAAGGCTGTGAGACCCTATTTCTATACCTGCACTTACGAGCTCTTTAAGATGTTGCCAGTCCATTATAGTTTTTTTTACCTTTAACCTTTCGTAGTCCCACTTGTTGAACTTTCCTACAAGACCTGCGGGTACAAAGACCAGCGCGGGCACTCCCTCTTCCATCAAAAAGGGAAAGGCATTTTCCCAAAAGTCCAGGTATGCGTCGTCAAAGGTAAGAAGAACTGCCCTATCCTTTGGACTTTTTAGAAGGTCCTGACTTCTTAAAAACTTATATCCTAATAGCTTAAGTGCTTTTATCTGTTTTTTGAGGTTCCAAGGTTTGACGTAGAGTGTTTTGAGCTTTGCAGATGATGGCGGTTTTCCTATGTTGTGATAGGTAAGTACCTTCATGCCAATCTTTCCTTTACCATGTACTGTATAAGCTCCTTAGCAGTCATAAACCTTTTAGTGTAGTCGTTGCTTAGCATAATACTTAAGAGTTTTTTTATGCGGTCTGATAAGCTCTCTTCTATAACGTAAAGCCCTTCCTTATTCCTTCTTAGCTTTTCCTTTTTATCTTGGCATTCAAAAGGATCCCTGCCTGTAAGCATGAAGTGAAGTACGCAGCCCAAGGAAAATATATCGCTACTTCTATGTACCTCACCTCTGAACACTTCTGGTGCTATGTATCCTATAGTGCCTTTTACTTCTATAACATTTTGACTACCCCTTATCCTAACAAGCCCAAAGTCGCCAAGTTTCCAGAGCACATCACTGAGCACCTTTTTCCCAAAGATATTTTCAGGCTTGACATCCCCGTGTATGTAGCCTCTACCGTGTAAAAACTCAAGTCCCCTTGCTACATGTATTAAAACTTTCAGAGCATCACTTTCTTCAAGCCTTCCTTTACTCAACACATACTCCTTAAGGTCACCTACATCCATAAGTTCGTAAAGTACATAAAGCTCTCCTCTGTCCTTCTTGTAGAGATAGCTTTGGAGAGATACAATGTGAGGATGGTTAAGCAAGAGCAGTGTTTGAACCTCTTTCCACAGGTAGGGAAGTACCTCTGGATTCTTTGCTACCTTTAGAGCCATTATTTTCCCTCTGTATCTGCCTTTGAGCACCCTTACTTTATACACTTCTCCGAAAGTCCCGCTACCCAAAAAAGAAAGCACCTGATAAGTGTTTAAGATTACATTATCAGCCATAGGCAGTTTCGTAGAGCCTGTATATGTCTTCTGGCGTTGGCTCTACAGGATTTATCTTAAAAGAGTGCCAAGAAAGCATGCAAACATCTTCGGTTAGTTTTTCTATGCTTTCTTTTTTAACACCAAGGGATCTTAAGTTTGGAGTTAGATCTACACTTTTCAGAAGGTCTAACACTGCATTTACCGCTTTTGATGCCTTCCTCTCGTAGCCCATAGCTTCTGCAAAAAGTTCGTACTTTTCTGGGTTTCCTCTGTAATTGAACTCGGTTATGGCAACTGCCAAGGCGGCAAGTCCTTCTCCGTGAGCTATGTTAGGATAGTGAGCGGATAGAGGGTGTTCCATAGCATGTATAAGAGCTACTCTCTTTTTGTCTATGGCAATACCTGCAAGCATGCTTGCATAGCTCATCCTTTCTCTGGCTTTCATGTTCTCAGGGTCTTTCACCGCTATGGGTAGCCATTCTTTTATTATTCGTACAGCTCTTATAGCAAGCTCATCTGCCATAGGATTATAAGCTCTGTTAGTAAAGGACTCAAGAGCGTGTATGAAAGCATCTATACCTGTGATGGCAGTAAGGTAAGGAGACATGGTTTTTGTAAGTGCTGGGTCTATAAGGGCTACCTTAGGATAGTTAAGTGAGTGAGAAATAACAAGCTTTTCTTTCCTTATAGGGTTGGATATTACAGAGTACCTGTTTACTTCACTACCCGTGCCAGCGGTTGTTGGTATGCATATAACGGGTCTGTTCAAAAAAGGGATAAGTCTTGGTCCTTCTGGATAATTCACGTAATCCCATGCGTATCCTTCGTTGGAAGAGACTATAGACACAGCCTTTGCAACATCCAAGGAACTTCCACCACCAAGACCTATAATGAAGTCCACTTTTTCCTTCACAGCTATCTGGCTTGCATCATTTACCTGCTTATCTGTAGGATTTGGCTCTACGCGGTCAAAAACCAAAATGTCTTTTATACCCACTTTTTCAAGAGATTCCAAAACAGCATAGAGAGCTCCACTCTCCTTTGCACTTTTCTTCCCAGTAATTATCATAGCTTTAAAACCAAAACGCTTAGCTATATTTCCTATTTTTTCAACACTGCCTGTACCGAAGATTATCTCTACCGGAAGGTAGAAATCAAAGGGGTTCATGCTTCGGTTATATCTTCTCTCTGTATTTCCATCTCCTCCGGTATGGTTCCTTCAAAGGTAATAGCTGGATATGTAGGCACTATCCCTTCTTCCTCAACCTTTTCCGCACAATGAGCGTGGTAGCGCGTCCAAGGTATAGCTTGTAATCTCTCAAGAGGAATCTCTTCACCACAGTATTCGCATATACCGTACGATCCTGCATCCATCTTCTGCAGTGCATAATCTATTTCTCTTAGCATGAAAACTTCCCGAGTAGATAGATTGTCCAAAAGTTCCTGAGTGTAAGTCATCTGGCTAATGTCCTCAAGGTCTCCGGGTTCTTTTACCTCCTCTCCTATCCTTGCTTGTGTGTCTTCCTTTTTGCGATATCTCTCTAAGATTTTGGCTTTCTCCTCAAGCAACTTAGTTCTTAGGTTTTCAAGTACTTCTTTTGTAAGCATATTTTGTACCTCCTGTATTTTAAAGCTTAAAAATATAACCCTTTCTAAGTTCAAGTCAACTTTTGTTCCAATTGCTCTGTTTTAATTGACATATTCATAGTCATTGTTTAAGTTAAAATAATAGTCCCTTTTTACTTTTTTGAGAGGTGGTATGCATGGAGATGAGAGAATACGACTCTTGTGGAGTTGGGTTTGTATGCAACATAAAGGGTGAAAAGAGCCCACAGATAGTGAGGTGGGGAATAGAGGCAGTAAAAAACCTAACACACAGGGGAGCCATAGGTGGAGACGGAAAGACGGGAGACGGTGCTGGCATACTCATAGAGATCCCTCGCTCTTTTTTTTCAGATTACATAAGTAAAGAAAATCTTGAAATATCCCACATAGAAAACCTCTGCGTTGGAGTTCTCTTTCTTTATGATGATGTAAGGACAAGGATAGAAGATCACATAAAGAATTCTCCTTTTAAGCTGGTAGGTTGGCGTAAAGTTCCTGTTGATAAGTCCGCTCTTGGTGATAAAGCCCTTGAGGTTATGCCCCAGATATTTCACTTGCTTATTGATGCAGAGGGTGTCCCAGAGGATAGGAGGGAACTGGAGCTTTACCTTCTTAGAAGAACTATAGAGAGAGATAAAAAGATTATGGACAAAGTTTATGTGGCATCTTTGTCCTCACGCACTATGGTCTACAAAGGTATGATGGTAGCCCTTCAGCTAGATAACTTCTACATAGATTTGAAAGAAAACACTCTTGAATCATCTTTCTGTCTGTTTCATCAGAGGTATTCCACAAACACATTTCCTAATTGGAAGTTGGCACAGCCTTTCAGGTATTTGGCGCATAATGGCGAGATAAACACCATACAAGGAAACAGAAATTGGATGCTCGCTCTTCAGAGCGAACTTGAGCACGAAGTTTTCGGAGAAAGAATAAAGCTCATAACTCCTTTAGTGTCTTACGATGAGAGTGATTCTGCATCCTTAGACAGGGTTTTTGAACTTTTATGTCTTGTGGGATACTCTCCAGAACACGCCATAAACATGCTCATACCACCCGCGTGGGAAAAAGTGCCAGATATGTCAGAGGAAGTCAGGGACTTCTTTGAGTATCAGTCTTTACTTATGAAGCCTTGGGATGGTCCTGCAAGCATAGCTTTCACGGACGGCAGGGTCATAGGTGCTCACCTTGACAGAAACGGACTAAGGCCTGCTCGTTATGTGCTAACCGAAGATGGCATACTTGTCTTGGGTTCAGAGGTGGGTATGATAGACCTATCCGGAAGAAAGATAAAGAAAAGGGGAAGACTCGGTCCGGGAGACACACTGTGTGTTGATCTCCAAAAGGGTGAAGTCAGGGAAACTAGCCAAATACTAAAAGAGCTATCTCAACAAAAACCTTACAGCGAGTGGCTCAGAAAACATCTGGTGAGGCTCACAGACCTTCTAAAAGACCGCTCTATACCTGAACCTGAGCATGATAAAGAAAGATTAAGAAAACAGGTAGCCTTTGGCTACACGCAGGAAGAGATCAAAAATGTCATATCCTACATGGCTCAGGAAGGAAAGGAGCTTACCTTCTCTATGGGTGATGATACTCCTTTACCTCCCCTTTCAGAAAAGCCTGTACTTCTCTTTAGATACTTCAAACAGAGGTTTGCACAGGTTACTAATCCACCCATAGACCCCATAAGGGAAAAGGCTGTTATGTCCTTGAGGATGAACTTAGGACACAAAAGAAACTTCCTTAAAGAAACGGAAGAACACGCCAAGCGCTTTCAGATAGAGAGTCCCATACTTCTTCCTAAGGAGATGGAAACCATAGAGAAGCAAACCTACTTTAAAGTTGCCAAAGTGCCCATGACTTATCCTAAAGAGAGAAGCTACTGCGTGGTGGAACTTCAGGATCTTGCGGGAGAGCGTAGGATAACAGACATCATATACGATGCCATGTACGAAGGTGTGCAAATATGCGATCTTAGACTTGGTGTTGAGATAGTGTGCAGAAGGGTAGAAGAGGCGGTAAGAGAAGGTGCGCAGATCATCATACTCACAGACAGAAACATTTCTCGCTACAGACTTGCAGTCCCCAGTTTACTTGCAGTTTCTAGCGTCTTTAAGTGGCTTTCGGATAGGGGACTTTCCACAAAAGCGTCCATAATAGTAGAAACGGGAGAAGCAAGGGACCCTCACCACATGGCTTGTTTGATAGGCTACGGTGCATCTGCGGTTTACCCATACTTGGCTTACGAAACCATATACGAGCTTTGTCAGAAGGGTGATATAAAGATACCCTATGAGCAGGCTGTACTCAACTACAAGAAAGCTTTGGAAGATGGACTTTTAAAGATCATGTCCAAGATGGGCATATCCACACTAAACTCCTATCAGGGAGCCAAGATCTTTGATACTGTATGCCTCAATAAGGACTTTGTGGAAGAGTTTTTCCCCAACACACCCATCACTGTAGAATCCGACGGTATATTTGAGATAGAGGAGAGTCTGCTCAAAAGACACAGTATGGCTTATGAGGTGGAAACCCCACAGCTTGATTACGGTGGTTATATGAAGTTCAGAAAGGGCGGAGAGTGGCACGCTTGGTCTCCTTTTGTGGTCAGGGCTCTTCACAAGTTCTTAGAGACAAAAGACTACGAAGATTACAAGTCTTTTTCCAAAATAGCCAACGAGGAACACCCTACCTTTATCAGACACCTTCTTACCTACAAAAAGGCAGAAAAACCTATACCCCTAGAAGAAGTGGAACCCGTAGAGAGCATACTAAAAAGGTTCGTCACAGGTGGTATGTCTCTTGGTGCTCTATCACCGGAAGCTCACGAAACCATAGCAGAAGCTTGCAACAGACTTGGTATGAAGAGCAATTCTGGAGAAGGAGGAGAGGACCCTCAGAGGTACTGGACTATAAGAAACTCTGCCATCAAGCAAGTGGCAAGTGGTAGGTTTGGCGTCACTCCCACATACTTGGCATCCGCTCAGGACATTGAGATAAAGATAGCTCAAGGAGCAAAACCCGGAGAGGGGGGGCAACTTCCAGGACACAAGGTAAGCGAGTACATAGCGAAGTTAAGACACGCTCAGCCCGGTATCACCCTTATATCACCTCCACCTCACCACGACATATACTCCATAGAGGACCTGGCACAACTCATAAATGACCTGAAAGAAGCCAATCCAAAGGCTAAAGTCTGCGTAAAGCTCGTTGCAGAAACAGGTGTAGGCACAATAGCGGCGGGTGTTGCAAAGGCTTACGCGGACGTAATTCAAATAAGCGGTGCGGAAGGAGGCACAGGTGCAAGCCCCTACTCCTCCATAAAGAACGCAGGAAACTACTGGGAGATAGGCATTGCGGAAACCCAGAAGGTTCTGATGGAAAACAGCCTTAGAGACAAGGTGCGTATACGCGTAGATGGAGGCATGAGAACAGGCAAAGATGTGATCATCGCAGCGCTTTTGGGTGCAGAGGAGTTTGGTTTTGGAACTGCCGCCATGATAGCGGAAGGTTGCGTGATGGCAAGGATGTGTCACACAAACCAGTGCCCCACAGGTGTTGCCACCCAAGACCCCAAGTATAGGGAAAAGTTCAAAGGTAAGGTTGAGGATGTGATGGCTTACTTCAAAGCGGTGGCGCAAGAAGTAAGAGAAATCTTAGCTCAAATGGGCTTTAGAAGTCTTGATGAGATAATAGGCAGAAGAGACCTCCTTGACGTGCTGAGCTTTGATCACATACCCGGCTCCAAGAGAATAAAGTTAGAGAAGTTTCTCAAAGAGGACTATCCTAAGGATAAACCCCTTAGGTGTCTTGTAGATAGAAACGACAACCCAAGACCTTCCTTTAACGAAAGGCTCGTAGAAGAACTGCTTCCCTACATAGAAAAAGCTCAGAAAGTACACAAGGAATACCCAATAAGGAATACAGACAGGAGCGTGCCTGTAAGGATAAACTACTACATAGCCACAAAGTACAGAGATGAAGGACTCCCTGAAGACACCATAAATCTTACCTTTGTAGGCACTGCAGGTCAGAGCTTTGGAGCTTTCAATCACAGAGGTGTATCCCTCACACTTATTGGTGATGCCAACGATTATGTAGGTAAGGGTATGTACGGCGGAAGGATAGTTTTAAAACCCCAAGATATAGAAGATAGCCAGAACCATGTAATTATGGGTAATACATGTCTTTATGGTGCTACTGGTGGTGAGCTCTACGCAGCAGGAAGGGCAGGAGAGAGGTTTGCGGTTAGAAACAGTGGTGCTATTGCGGTAGTTGAAGGTGCAGGGCTTCACTGCTGTGAATACATGACTGGCGGAATTGTTGTAGTCCTCGGTAGTGTGGGTTTTAACTTTGGAGCAGGTATGACAGGAGGACACGCCTATGTACTTGATGAGCAACTTGAGAAAAAGATAAACACCTCTTATGTGATGGTAAGGAGGCTCAAAAACGAAAAGGAAATGCAAGAGCTAAAAGCGCTGATAACCAAACACTACACATATACAGGTAGCCAATGGGCAAAACACATTCTTGAAAACTGGGAGGAGTATGCAGAGAAGTTCTACAAAGTTATCCCCTTTGAACAGTGTAAAAGGGATATGTATGGAGAAACGGACGAGTGCGAGGTAGGAATAGCTCCTGAGAAGAAAGCTTGACATTCTGTCTTTTGCTCTGTACGATGCAGGAGAAACCATCTTAAGCGCTCTTGTCTATTCTACCTTCTTTCCGCTTTTCATAACCAAGTACATAGATACCAAGATGTATTCCGTGTTTTACGGAAGTGCCTTCCTTATGTCTTTTATTGTAGCGCTCCATTTGGGAAAGTTAGCAGACAGCAGAGGCATCAGAAAACACTTCTTTGCACTTTTTAGCTTGCTCACAGCTCTGTTTTGTGCTCTTTTGACACTTCTGACAAACATGCCTTGGATAGCACTATTTGTTTATTCTCTTATGGCAATATCCCACCAACAGGCTCTTGTGTTCTACAACTCCATGCTTTTGTCTTTTGAAAAGAGAGGTATAGCTTCCGGCTTAGGAGTTTCCGTAGGGTACATAAGCTCCGCTTTTACTCTTCTCTTTTTAGCAAAGGAGATGCACATACCAAAAGTGTTTCTCTATGCTTCTTTGCTTTTTGTCCTTTTGAGCACGCCAGCATTATTTTTTCTGAAGAATCCACCTTATCGTGAAAAGGTAAGCCTCAGAGAAGTCTTTAAAGACAAGAAGTTTATGCTCGCCATAATATCCATACTTTCACTTACTGAGGTGGCAAACACCCTTATTGCTATGATGGGTATATACCTTAAGAAGGTTTACGGGCTTGAAGACGAAAACATCTATAAAGTTATAGGCTTATCCGCTTTAGGTGGTGTAATGGGAGGCGTTCTTTTTGGGAAACTCTCAGACAAGATTCAAGCTCATAAGCTCTTTCCTATGGGATTTTTCTTGTGGTCTTTCTTCCTGATAATACTTTACTTTGCTCCAAAAGGTGCTATATTGCCAGTGGGCTTTCTTGCGGGACTTTCCCTTGCGCATCTTTGGACCACCTCAAGGCTCTTTATAATGGAAAAATTCCCTCAAACGCAGGTATCCGTGCGCCTCTCATTCCTTTCGCTTACCGAAAGGATAGCATCCACAACGGGGCTTTTTACCTGGTCCCTCTTTCTATACATAACTGGAGATGATTATAGACTTTCTGCGCTTTTCATGCTTGTATTCCCCACTATGGGATATGTAGTTTTCCGTAGTGTAAAATTTAAAGGCGAGTCATGAAAAGCCTCTGGCTTATAGTTTTACTATCCTTTTACTTTTTCATCTTAGGAAACTCATTAATTAGCTTTACTTCTCTTGATGAAGGCAGAAACGCAAGCGCAGTCATAAACATGATCAAAAGTAAAGACCTTCTTGTACCTTACTATAACTGCCAACCGAGATTTGAAAAACCACCCATGCTTTACTGGATAGCACTTGCCTTTTTTGAGCTTTTGGGAAAAAGCGAGTTTTCTGCAAGATTAGTATCTGGGCTTTCCGCTATGGGCGTTGCAGTTTTTACCTACTTGCTTGTCAAGAAACACTCAGATGAACAAACAGCATACAAAAGTGCTCTTGTGCTCCTTACTTTGCCTCACATGTGGATAGAGTCCCGAGCCTTCGTGCCAGAGATGTTAAACACCTTCTTCATGATGGTGAGCCTTTACTTTTTCCTTTTGGAAAAGTTCCTTTTGGGATGGTTCTTTTTAGCCTTTGCCTTCCTTACTAAAGGTCCTGTAGGTGTGGTTCTAACTCTTTTGGTTTATCTCCTTTGGAAAAGGGATCTAAAGGTGTTCTCTTTGAAAGGGATAGCTCTTTTTCTAATTTTGGGAGGAAGCTGGTATCTTTACATGCTTTACAAGTTTGGAGAATATTACTTTTTCAGGTTTTTCTTATATGAAAACCTCATGCGCTATACGGGGCAGAGACTTACGCACCCTTTACCCTTTTACTATTACCTCATTGTGGTACTTGCTACAACCATCTTCTACGCACCTGTATACTTAAAGATAGTAAAAAGCTTCAGGAAGGAGTTAATGCCTTACCTTTTCTGGTGTCTCTCAGTCCTTCTTTTTTTCAGCTTTGCCAAAAACAAGCTCCACCATTACATACTCTTTGCTTACCCTCCTCTGTCCGCACTAATAGCAAACACAACAGATACAAAATATATAAAGAGGGTTTTAGTATTTAGTGCTTTTCTCCTTTTTGCGCTGTTTTTTGTCTTGCACTACTATGAAAGCATCAGGTTTACTCCAAAGGCGTATGTCATCGTTAAGGAATACCCTGGCACAGTTTACTTCTACAAAAGCGAGGACTCCTCTTTGGTGTTTTACTCTCAAAGATGCATAAGCACTCTGGAAGATCCCAACAAGCCATTTTCAGGACTTGTGATCACCAAATACGAACACATAAAGGAACTCCCTACGTGCAAGTTAATCCTAAAAGGTACCGAGTTTGATGGTAGGTATGTGCTTTTGAGCTGTCCTTAGCTGTAAAATAGTTATATGATTTTCATTCATGCTAGCACAAACAGAGGGCTTGAACAATTTGCCCTTGATCAAATAGGTGAGATACCCAAAGACACCATCATATGGTTAGATGTGGAAAAACCCTCCGAAGAAGAAATAAACTGGCTAAAAAGTGCAGTAAGCTTTGAAATGCCCCCAAGGGAGGTATTTGGAGATATAGAAATAAGCAGCAAATACAAAGAGGAAGGTGACTTTATATACATGAACCTGTCCTTTGTTATACAGCAAAAAGAGGACATATTAGTAGAACCAGTGGTATTTTTCATAAAAGGAAGATACCTTGTCAGCTTAAGATACAGAGACATTCCCACTTTGCTCATATTCCAAAAAAGAGCAATTGCTCAGAATATGCACTTCCAATTTCCTGAAGCTATATTTGCAGAGATAGTGAAGATAGAGATAGATCGCATAGGAGACAGACTTGAGATTCTTGGAAGGAGGATAAGAAACCTGAGAAAAGAAGTCTTTTCAGAACAATCAGAGGAGATTATAAAAGACCTATCTTACTATGATGAACTAAACATAACGCTAAGAGAGTCCATAAACGAAAAGCTCAGAATTCTTAGCCACTTCATAAAGAGTCCTCGGGTAAACGCTCAGACAAAGAGAGACATGAAAGTAGCCCTTGATGACCTTCACACCCTTTTGGACTACACTACCCTCTACATGGATAGGATAGACAGCATACAGAGTTCCTTGCTTGGTCTCATATCCATAAGACAGAACGAAGCGGTGAAGGTCTTCACGGTACTTGCTACCATATTTCTACCTGCTACCCTTATTGCAAGCATATTTGGTATGAACTTTAAGTATATGCCAGAACTTCATTGGAAGTATGGATACCCTTACTCTCTGTTTTTGATGGTTTCCACAACTTTGGTGCTCATATACTGGGTTAGGAAAAAAGGCTGGCTATGAAGTTAAACCTTAAAACAGAAGACCTTCTACTGGGCATTTTTGTGTTGTTTGGCTTATCTTATCCTTTTATCATAGGATTAGTCATATTTATACAGGATATGGAAGAAAAAAAGCAAACATTACAGGAACTCAGGAACTTTTATACTTTCCTACTTGGTTTTGAGAACTGTAGCAAAAGAAAGGCTTATCATGTGCTTAGGCTTTTAAGTGAAAACCTACAAGAAGAACTTGGTGGAGAAGACGGACTTTTAAAAACTTGTCTTTACAATAAAAAGGTGTATAAAGGTGTGATTGTAAAGGAGAAATTATCTGACAGTCTAATGGTTGTGGAACTCCTAAAAGATGGAAAAAAACTTCTCAGTATGAACATAAGCTACCAAAAAAAGGACGAAGGCTTAAAGATATTAGAGATAAGTTATGAGAAAGGGTATTGACATAGGGGGTACTTTCATAAAGGTGCTGTGGGAAGATGGTCGCAGGCAAAAGGTGTATGTAAAAGACTTATCAAGGAATAGAGAGAGCTTTCTAAGGACCATAGTAGAGATTTCAAAGGAAGGCAGTCCTGAGGCAGTAGGTGTTGCAGTGGCGGGCTTTACATCTCTTGACGGTGTCATTTACAAATCTCCCAACATACCTGCCTTGGATGGTGTGCCTCTTAGAGAAATTCTACTTTCGGAAGGTGTAAAGTGCGTGGTAGGAAACGATGTTAGTTTTGGAGCTTACGGCGAGTGGTACTATGAGCACAGAAATAGTAAATGTCTGCTTTTTGTGGCTATCGGCACAGGTTTGGGAGCTGGGCTTGTCATAAAGGGCGAGCCTTACTTAGGCGCTTGTGGAAGCGCTTTGGAACTTGGTCATCACATAATTCAAAAAGATGGTAAGTTATGCAGTTGTGGAAGAAGGGGTTGCTGGGAGGCTTACTGCTCTTCTTACGGCTTTGAAAGAATTTACAAAAATCTCTCAGGAGAGGAGTTAAGGGACTATCAGATAGTCCAAAAAGCAAAGGAAGGAGACAGGAATGCTCTTATGGCTGTAGAGGAGTTCAAAAATTATCTAATTACGGGGCTTATGAATGCTGTACACATACTCAACCCGGACACTTTGGTGTTAGGTGGTGGACTTCTGGATAGTATGAGAACACTTTTAGAAGGCTTAGAGGACAGTTTAATCTCCTCTGTGGAAAGGCTCCCTGCAAGCTGTCTTTCCGTTTTTTGGTCAAGCTGTGAAGAGTTTTGCATGGCAAGAGGTGCGCTTGCTATGAGTTTTGGCATTTAGCCTTAAGTCTTTCCTTTGTCTCTGGATAAACAGGTATGGACTGGCTTTCCATGTAAGACAAAAGCTTCAAAGCTTTGACATACTCTCCCTTTCTTTCCAAAAGGTAAAGCATAAGGTCAAAAGAGTTCAGGTGAGGTAAGCTTCCCCCCTCTTTTTCTTTCAAACTTTCTTTGTACTTTTCAAATAGCTCTATGTCTGCTTTCGCATAAGTTTCCATTTTTTCGTAGTTTTTCTCCTTCTGAGCCAGAATTACCAAATCGTTGAGTATCATGTGAGCTTCAATAGGTGTGCCTTCCATCTTGAGAGCTTCCAAGTATAGCCATTCCGCATTCTTTGTATCTCCTTCAAGCAGTGCCATCTGGGCGATACTTCCCAAAAAGGTCCTCTTTGTGTAAGGTGTATCTTTTATGTCTCCTGAATCAAAGTGCTTGGCTTTGTAAGGAAAACGGAGGTTCTTTATGGTTTTAAGAGAAAAGTAATACTTGACCATCTTTTGTTTTTGTGGATCTAAACTTTCGTACCAATCCCACAGATCAAGGGCTTTTAACAGTCCTCCCTTTTCCCTAAAGAGCTTAAAAACCTTACCTATCATAAAGAGCCTCTAATCCCATACCTCTCTTGACTTCCAAAATCCTGTTTTCTTCATTTACATACACGAGGAGAGGCTTAAAATTAACAAGCTCTTTCTCGTCAAAAAGTGCATAAGAAGCTATAATAATGATGTCACCTACCTCTCCGAGCCTTGAGGCAGCACCGTTGAGTTGAACTTCACCTGAGCCCGCCGGTGCTGGAATTACATAAGTGGAAAACCTCTGACCGTTATTCACATTATAGACCTCTATCTTTTCAAAAGGCAGGAGATTAGCTGATGCCATAATGGAAGCATCTAAAGACAGGCTTCCTTCGTAATGAAGCTCCTTACCCGTTATCCTGGCTCTGTGTATTTTGGACTTTAGCATAAACCTCTGCATGCACTCCTCCAAAAAGGAATAATTATAAACTTAATCCTAAAGTGTCAATAAGCACCCTGTTTCTTGAGAACCACCCAGAAGGTTTTTGCAAGTATGTAAAGATCCAACCAAAGAGACCAGTTGATCACATAAAAAGTGTCCATAGCAACGCGCGTTGAGTAGTCCACATCATTCCTACCACTTACCTGCCAGTAGCCTGTTATACCGGGTTTTACCATCTTATACACTTGGGCAAACTCGCCGTAATACTTGTTGAGTTCCTCCTGCGTAACTGGGCGCGGACCTACCAAACTCATATCCCCTTTTATAACATTGAATATCTGAGGAAGTTCGTCCAGAGATGTCCTTCTGAGAAATCTGCCCACCCTTGTTATGCGGGGATCATCTTTTAACTTCCCGTACATATTCCATTCGTGCCTAAGATCCTCTCTCTCCATTAAGAGTTTTTCTAACATGTCCTGAGCGTTCATATACATGGTTCTAAATTTATAAACCTTTATAGTTTTTCCATCCTTGCCTACGCGCGTGTGAGAAAAAAAGACGGATCCCTTAGTCTCTAACTTTATGAGTACGGATATAACAGCTGTTAGTAAAAGAACCAACGGAAGAGCTAAAAGGGAGAGAGTTAGGTCAAAAATCCTCTTTATGTAAATGTTGGGGAAGGTACTCAGATTATCTTTAAACTTTAGCATAAACACATCAAGCATATAAATGTGCATAGGCTCAGAGTTTACTAAGCTAACTCCTTTTAAAGGCGGTACGAGTATGAGTTCCCTTACCTTCCCGTAATTGCTGTATACAAAGCGTGCTATATCTTCCTCATCCTCAAAGTAGCCAGTGGAGACTACAATACAGTCTACAAAACCTCTGTCAATTAGCTTTTTGAGAAACTTAAGCTTTCTTACCTTAAAAGTTTTCCCATTTAAGCTTATACTTTTAAAAACTCCCTTATCACCGAAGAATCCTACAACCACATATCCCAAATGCTTTTCCGCACTCAAAAAAGAGGCGGACTTAACAGCTATTCCATCAGTTCCTACAACAGCAAATCTCTTTAAACCTATACCTCTTTTAAAAAGCGAGTTTTTTACCATAGACCTAAAGAATGCCGTTGGCAGAGGTATGCAAAGACCCAAAATGAGAAACATAAGTCTTGATACATCTTCTGAAGACTTGGTGAGTCCAACTAAGAAAAAGAGTGCTACAGTGCTTATAAATACAGCTTTTACGATCCTTCTTAGCTCCTCAGGAAAGGGATACCTTTTGTGATAAAGTCCTTCATAAAAGTAAAAGAACACGAAAATAACGGGTATCCACCACATTTTAAGAAAGTGAGAAAGAGGTAATTTAAAGTCTGCGTAATTTATAACTAACGGATTTATAAATAGGCGCGTAAGGTAAGCCATAAAGAGAGATAGATAGAAAGCTAAAAGGTCTCCAAGTATAAGAAATACAAAGAATATAAACTTTTCCAGCTTTTTGCTCACGGAAGTGTATTATAATTCCTTATCATGCATAAGTATTACGTTGTCTTTATAACTGTGCCTATTCAGAAGGCAAAAGATATAGCAGAATACATAATAAAAGAAAAACTTGGTGCTTGTGTGAACATAGTTGGTGAGGTGAGCTCCATATACTGGTGGAAGGGAAACATAGAAAGAGACAGGGAATCTCTTCTGGTGGTAAAGACCTCTGGTAATAAGGTGCGTGATCTTATAGATAAAGTAAAATCTGTACATCCTTACACGGTACCTGAGATAATAGCGATCCCTATAGAGGTTGGCAACGAAGATTATCTCAGGTGGATAGACGAGTCCCTTGAGATATCTCAAGGAAATTCCTAAGAAGGTCCATGCCGGCTTCAGAGAGAACAGACTCTGGGTGAAATTGTACTCCAAAGACAGGATACTCTATGTGTTGAATACCCATTATTTCGCCATCTTCTGACTCCGCAGTTATCTTAAGCACTTCAGGAAGACTCTCCCTTTCAATAACTAAAGAATGGTATCTTACTGCGGTAAAGGGGTTCTTTATACCTTTGAATATACCCTCACCTGTGTGGTATATCAAAGAAGTTTTACCGTGCATGAGCTTTTTGGCTCTTACTATGTTTGCACCAAAAGCGTAGCCTATAGCCTGATGCCCTAAACACACGCCGAGTATGGGAATTTCTTTGTAGAAACGCTTTATTACATCTACAGAAATACCTGCCTCTTTAGGTGTGCACGGTCCTGGTGATATAACAATAGCATCAGGTTTAGACCTTTGAACCTCTTCAAGGGTTATTTGGTCATTCCTCCTAACTGCTACTTGGCATCCAAGCATTTGAAAATACTGCACCAAGTTGTAGGTAAAAGAATCATAGTTGTCAATGATGAGTAAATGCATTTAATATATTTTCCCTTCCCTTCCCTTTTATGAATATGATTAAAATCATATATTTTCCACAAAGATGAAGAAGTTTTGCACATGATATAAAAATTTAAACTTCAAACTTTATCCTTGTTAGATGGGGTTTATAAGTTTTTTATATGCAAATTTTGATGATTTAAGTTATAAAGATTTGAAAACTTGTTGCAAAAATCACCAAATTAAATTATATTTTTCAAAAAGCACTTAGAGGAGGTCAAAAAATGGTGGAAGATAAGTCTCAGACTCTTTTAAAAGTTGAGGAAAAGTATTTTCCTCCCCAATCTATAGTAGAATCCGCTTGGATTAAAGATTACGAGAGTCTCTACAAGGAATCCATTAAAGACAGGGAAGGTTTCTGGGCTAAGGTTGCGGAAGAGCTACACTGGTTTAAAAAGTGGGAAAAGGTGCTTGAATGGAATTATCCATACGCCAAGTGGTTCGTAGGTGCGAAAACTAACATCACTTATAACTGCTTAGATAGACATGTAAAGAACGGTAAGAGGAATAAAGTAGCTTACATATCCATTGATGAAGATAATAACGAAAGGAAAATTACATACGGAGAGCTTTTAGAACTTGTCAATAGAATAGCCAACGGACTTAAATCCTTAGGTGTTAAAAAGGGAGACAGAGTTTCCATATACATGCCCAACACCATAGAGGCGGTTGCCTGTATGCTTGCTTGTGCAAGGATAGGTGCTATTCACAGTGTGGTTTTTGCAGGCTTTAGTGAAGGTGCTTTAAGGCTCAGGATAGACGATGCAAAAGCCAAGGTAGTCATAACAGCGAGCTATACCAAAAGAAGAGGCAAAAAGATAGACCTTCTTGCTACAGTACAGAGAGCTATAGATGGGCTTGAATTTGTGGAAAAGGTCGTGGTGTGGGACAGAGATAAGGATGTCTTAAACGGTGAGAGCAAGCTTTTTGTAAGTCTTGATGAATTGATAAAAAAGAGCTCTCCTCATTGTGAACCTGAAGCTATGGATGCAGAAGACCCTCTTTACATCCTTTATACTTCTGGAACTACAGGAAAACCAAAAGGTGTGCTTCATACCACAGGTGGCTATATGGTGGGCACTTACTACACCACCAAGGTGGTTTTTGACATAAAAGAGGATGATATATACTGGTGTACTGCAGACATAGGTTGGGTAACAGGGCACAGCTACATAGTATACGGACCTCTTGCTGTAGGCACAACATCACTTATAGTAGAAGGCGCACCAGACTATCCAGACCCCGGAAGGTGGTGGAGCTATGTGGAAAAGTACAGAGTGAACATATTTTACACTGCACCTACAGCGATTAGAATGTTTATGAAGTATGGCGAGGAATGGCCTGCCAAATATGATCTTTCTTCCTTGAGAATACTGGGTTCTGTAGGAGAACCCATAAACCCAGAGGCATGGCACTGGTATTTTAAAAATATAGGAAGAGAAAAGTGTGTTATAGTGGACACTTGGTGGCAAACGGAAACAGGCATGCACATGATAACTACCATTCCCTCATACCCTACAAAACCGGGAAAGTCTGGCAAACCTTTCTTCACCATAGAAGCCTTGGTAGTAGATAAAAACGGAAATGTGCTTCCTCCTAACACTATAGGCAATTTGGTCATAAAAACTCCTTGGCCTTCTATGCTAAGAACTTGCTGGGGCGAACCGGAAAGATACGAAAAGTATTGGAACACTATACCCGGATATTACCTAACGGGCGATCTGGCATCTTACGACGAAGAAGGTTACATAATGATCTTGGGAAGGGCAGACGATGTTTTGAATGTGGCAGGGCACAGGATCGGAACTATGGAAGTGGAAAGCGCTTTGGTAGATTATCCTGCAGTGGCAGAGGCTGCAGTTATCGGAAAGCCTCATGAAATTAAGGGTGAATCCATAAAAGCCTTTGTAATCCTCAAAAAAGGCTACGAACCTTCAGAAAAGCTCGTTGAGGAAATAAAGCACCATGTAAGACAGGTGCTGGGTCCTATAGCTGTGCCTGATGAGATAGAGTTTGTGGAAAAGCTTCCCAAGACAAGAAGTGGAAAGATCATGAGAAGGGTGCTAAAAGCTCAGGAACTTGGGCTTCCCGTAGGAGACATATCCACGCTAGAAGACTGAAGCCTCTGGGGGTCCTCCTCCTTCCCTTCCTTAAGCCAAGATTAAAAGACATAAGAGGCATTCACATAAAAGGTCCTTCCGGGTTCTGGCACTTTAACACCGCTCCTGAAGGGATCCCTTTGGTAAGACAGGTAGTCGTAGTACTTTTTATCCAAAAGGTTATCAATACCTGCTGTGATGGTTATACCCTTGTAGTTTCCACCCACCTTGAAGTTTAAGATGCCATAGCCAGAGGTTTTTTGCTCATTAAGGTCTTTGTCCACCCTGTATTGGGTTGCAGAAAGGACTGTTTCTACTTCTCCAAAGTAATTGCCCCTGTCGTACCTTATAGCTAACCTGGCTTTCAAAGGTGGTATCTCTGCAACATTAGAGCTGGTTATATTTTTCTCAGGCTTGGTGTCCTTTTTTGCCTGAACATAAGAGAGACCTCCAAAGAAGAACAGGCTGTCTGTGATGGCAAGTCTTGAGTCCAGCTCACCACCAAAGAACTGAGCATTTATATTTTCGTAGGAGCGAGCCATGTTGCTCATAACACTCATAACACTGTTAATTTTTTGTTGGTTGTGAACTGTGATGTAGTCCTTTACATAGCTATAAAAAGCAGTAGCCTTTACGAAAAGCCTGCCCGTAGAGTATTTGATGCCAAGATCTAACTCTGTGTTTCTGGAAGGCTTGAGGTTGGGATTTCCTACCCAATCAAAGGTCATGCGTTTGAGAGCAAAGTATCTTTCCTGTGGGTCTGGTACTCTGACTGAATGACCAAGTCCTGCAAAGAGTTCTGTAGTCTTTGAAAGCTCATAAAAGATCTGTATGTTTCCGGAAGGATAAGTATCTGTCTTTGAGGTGCTTCTTGTGTTTTTGTAAGCGTAGTAAAGGTCAGTATTTGCTTTGCTACTATCTGCCTGAGTTTTTGTACTGTCTAACCTCATACCTGCCACAAGCCTGAGCTTTTCTGACAGTTTTTTCTTATATTCGCCGTATACCCCCAAACTATCTGTGTCCACATCGGGTATGATGTATTGAGTATTACCCATCATATAATTGACTGCATCCCAGTTTCTTTTGTAAGCCTCAAAACCTACAAGGAAACTTCCCAACTCACCCTCTATCCTTCCACCGTAGGTTTTGCTTTTTGCATCCGTTGCCATGGACCAAGGCATCATACGAGAACTTAACCTGTAGCGGTCGTCCATCCAGTGATCCACTTTGGTGTAGTAAAGCTCAAAGCGAGCTTTATTTAGACGGTAGCTTAAGTTAAACCTGTCCGTCTTATCGTAGATGGCGTCCATCAAAAGGTAAGGGTAAAGCACATGCCTTGCATCCTGTTTAGTATAAGCAATCTCAAGCTCGTGGTTTTCAAAGGGTATAAAACCAAACTTTGTCCAGTATGTGTTTATCTCAAAGGCTTTGGAGTTTATGAACTGGGGCTTATAGTTGGCGTATTGGGTAAATCTATTTCCATCTCCGTCTTTGTAAGGTTTAGAGTACTTGTAGGAGTGTCCTGCTAGTCCGTAAAATTTGTCATCTGCGTAAGAAACAACAGGTGAGAGGTTTATAAAGCTAAAAGACCCAGCATTCGCATTGAGCTTGAGGTGAAAGCCTCTCTCTGGTTTTTTGGTAATTATATGGACAAGCCCTGCCATAGAACCCTGATGTCTTATGTCAAAGGGACCTTTGATCAGCTCTATCTTTTCCACTTCAGAAAAGTCCACATGGAAGGCAGGTGGATCCATCCTGTTGGGACACGCACCGTACACCCTCTGATCATCTATGAGTACATTAATGTTATCCCTGTAAAAACCCCTCAGGACCACATCGTTAGCTATACCACCTTTTCTTATCTTCCATATACCTCCTAGCTTGGTGAGAGCCTCGCCCACATCTTTAGCAGAATTCTCTCTTACCTCCCTCACCTCCAAACTATCCTTGAAAGTTTCTTTCTTGGCTTTTACTTCCACCTCTTTTAGTAAGAGCTCCTGAGCGTAGCTTACAGATAGCAGTGCGGTTATCATAAAAAACCTCTTCATATTACTACCTCCTTAAGTGCTGTTAACAATAACATAATTTTATTTTATTTTTAACTTAAAAACAACCGAGTATAATCTTATTCACATGGTAAATAGAAGCCTTTTTTACGGTGAGGGACTTTTTGAAACCATACTCTACAGAGGAAGGACACCAAAACTATTGCGCCACTATAGAAGACTGTCAGAAAGCGCCAAATACTTTCACATACCTTGTCCAGACTATGAGACCTTTTGCATTAAGATAGAGGAAAAGACAAAGGGCAGAAAGGATCTTTACGTAAAGGTCTGCCTTTTATCTTATGGAAAGCCAAGATACTATGAAATACCTCACGAATACAAGCTTAAAGTTTTTGTCTATAGATATAAGCCAAAGCTTCAGCCTGCAAGTGTGTGCATCTCTCATTTTCTTAGACATTCCTCTGATCCCATCATAAGGCACAAGACCCTAAATTATCTTTTTAACATAACGGTAAAAAGACACGCCATGCAGATGGGCTATTTTGATGGTCTTATACTAAACGAAAGAGGACACATTACCGAGTGTTCTTCTGCAAACCTTCTGATAGTTAAAAAGGGAAACATATACACACCGCATAGAAATTCTGGGCTTCTCTTTGGTACTACTCTTCAGAGCCTTATGGAAAAGGTAAAAGTAGAAGAAGCAGAGCTAACCTTAAAAGACTTATTTGATGCGGATCACATCTTTTTAACCAATAGCCTTATAGGGGTTCTGCCCGTTATCACAGTGGAGGACAAGACCCTTAGAATAGACCAAGACCTGGCTAAATACCTGCAAGTTATAGTTCAAGAAGAAAACTCAGAATGAGGCTTTTATTGGCAGGTTCTTGGCTAAATAGAAGAGGCTTATACGAAGCTCGCGTGCGTAAAGTGATGTTTCTTGACGACCTTGAAAAACTACCTACAGATGGCTTTCCTTACTTTTTAGTAGTATCTTATGAAATGACAAGGCAGACCACTAACATCCGTGTAAAAACTTCGGACTTTCCTCCCATAGTTGTGGCACACATAGATGGTTTTCAACCAGTAGATTTAAAAGAAGGCAATACATATTTGAAATTCATAGGAAGCAGTATGTCAGATGAAGATTTCATAAAAGCTGTAAAACTCGTAAAGGAATATATAAAGGACGGGGTTGTCTACCAGATAAACATCAGCAGGAGGTTTGATTTTGAGCTAAGAGGAACTCCAGATGATCTTTTCTATGGCTTTTACCAAAGACAGCCAGTAGAGTATGCTTTTCTGCTGGATTGTGAGGAATTTTATGTGCTTTCTGGCTCTATGGAGCTGTTTTTGGAAAAAAGGGGAAACACACTAAAAAGCCAGCCCATAAAAGGTACATCCTCCTCTTACAGAGCACTAAGGAATAGCCAAAAGGACAGAGCGGAGAACCTTATGATAACAGACATGATGAGAAACGACCTTAGTAGGATAGGTAGCCATGTTGAGGTCAAAGAGCTTTTCAAAATAAAAAGATACAAAACACTGTATCAGATGTATTCCACTGTTGAATGTAAAACTTCAGCGTCTTTAAAAGAAATACTTCTTGCGACCTTTCCTCCTGCATCTATAACAGGAGCACCCAAAATAAAGGCTGTTGAAATAATAGATAGAATTGAACCTCACAGCAGAGCATTTTACTGTGGATGCGCTGGCTTCGTAAGAGGTAATGACTTTACCCTTTCGGTGCTCATAAGGACTGCCATAGGAAAGGAAAATAAAGTTTCCTATTACGCAGGTTGCGGTATAGTTTGGGACTCAGAACCACACAAGGAACTGAGAGAGCTTTACCTTAAAATAAAAGCTTTCAATCCAGAATTTTCTAATCCATCCATTTGAGAGTTATTCTATAGCCCTCTTCATCTTTGGGTTTTTTCTTTAACTTTCCTTTGCCCTTCTTATGCTTTTTATCTTCACCTTCGTAATAAACTGCTACAAGTTCGTTTCTCGGGTCTATACTTTTTGCCCTTTCAAAGTAAAGGACCGCATCATCATCTCTTCCCATGTATAAAAGAGTAAGCCCTAAGGTGGCATAAACCCTCGCTGTCCACACAGGGTCTGGTGCGTACCTTATTACCAAGTTTAGCCTCTCATATGCCTGCGGGTAGTATCCACACATACCTTCCGCTACACCAAGCCAGTAAAGAGCGTAAAAGTTCCTCGGATCTTTTTCAAGAGCCTTGTTAAATTCATGAATCGCCTGTTTGCAGTGTCCTTTGGCAAGCTGTTTTTTACCGTTTTCTAATGCCTTTTCTGAAGCTACAGCAAGCCCAGGTGGTCTATGGACAGGCTCCTCCCTTACAACTACTGTTTTTTCAGCACAAGAAAACCCAAAAAGCATCACTAATAAAACTAATGACCTTAGCATCATTCCTTTACCCACCTGTCTTTTATTATACTCTCAACTTCCACAGGTACTCGTTTGAGTATAACCTTTCCTGCATGCTTCATAGCTTTCTCCAAAAGCTCCTTTACTGTGATTGCGTCCTTTTCTTCGCACTCAACCACTATCTCGTCGTGCACAAGATTAACCACCTGAGCTTTTAAACCTTCCTTCTTTATTTCCGCATCAAACATGAGTACAGATAGTTTGAGAAGGTCTGCTCCTGAGCCCTGCACTGGATAATTTACCGCATCAGGAAAAGTATGAGCCACATACTTCCTACCCAAAAGAGTATAACCCCTTGATTCTTTAAACTCTTTTAGCTCTCTCTTTACCTTTTCGTGCCAGTTTTTAAAGCTCACAAAGTATTCAAAAAACTTATCCCTTATCTTCTGGGCTTCATCAACGGATAAGTCTATACCGTAGCTTTTTGCATACTCAGAAAGACCTTTTGCAGATATACCGTATATGAGACCAAAGTTCACCGCCTTGGCAAGCTGTCTTTCTTCCTTACTAACCTCTTCCTCCCTCTTTCCTAAAAGGATGCTGGCTGTGTATCTGTGAAGGTCTCTTCCTTCTTTGAAGGCTCTTATCATCTTCTCATCTCCCACATACTCACTTGCGATCCTCAGCTCAATTTGAGAAAAGTCCGAGATAACGAGAATTTTCCCTTCTCGTGCCTTAAATACGCTTCTTAGCTCCCTTGGTATGTTTTGAACGTTGGGATTTAGGCTTGACATCCTTCCTGTTATAGCACCTATCTGTTTAAATTCTGGATAAACGCTTCCGTTTTTTATGTAGCTTTTTATCTCCTCAAGCTTGTCAAGAAGCTTTTTAATGCTTCTTATCTCAAGAAGCTTTTGGACAACGTGGTGATATGTAAAAGAGGACAACACCTTATCGTCAGTGGATATATTGCCCTTTTCTGTTTTGGGAAGGTCAAGGCCCAAATTCTTAGTTAGGAACTCTCCCAGCTGTTTGGGAGACATGGGATCCACTCTGTATGCTACCATAAAGTCCATCACTTTCTTTTGTAGAGACCTTTTGTATTCTTTTATTAGTTCATCCACCTTGCTTTCATCTACACCAATGCCGTTTAATTCTAACTTGGCAACCTCTTGCACAAAAGCCATCTCTATTATGGCTATGGGATTTTTAAGTCCAAACACCTTAGATGTTCTTGTTTTGAGAAGTATCTCTTCTTGGTGTTTGTCTGAGTTAAGTTTCTCAAGCATTATAAAAAACAGGTCTTTTACCATCTTAACATCAAGGGCTGCATACTCTAACTGCTCTTTTGAGAGAACCGCCTTTGCCCAATTAGACATCTGTAGGCTTTTATCTATCACCTTACCCAAGTAGTGCATAGCAACCTTTTGCAAAGAGTGTCTTTCTATCTCACCAATAAGCTGACTTGCTATCATGGTATCAAAGACTGCGTAAGGTTCTATCTCGTATCTGTAAAGGAACTTAAGGTCGTATTTGAGATTGTGCCCCACTATACCCTTGTCCGCAAGCAGGTTTTTTAAAAACTCCACTCCGTATTCTCCTGTTTCAAAAAGATCCACAATATATATGCTTTCTTTATCTCCTAACTGCACTAACCTTATCTTTTCTTCAGTGGTTTCTGTGTCAAGGAAAACATAACTTTCGGACTTTAACTTATTTTCCAAATGGCGCAAACCCTCTCTTGATGTTATATAACTGTACTTCATAGCTCCAATATCATAGCTATCTCATCGCACTGTGGAAATTTAACACAATTTATACATTCTCCCCAAACTTTGTGGGGAAGGGTTTCCTTTTTCACCTCACGGAAGTTAAACCTGCTAAAAAAATCTGTTGCGTAAGTGAGCACAAAAACTCTCTTTATGCCAAGCTGTTTAGCCTCTTCAAGGCACTTTTCTACCAAAAGGGAGCCAACACCGTTGTTTCTGTGATCTCTTCTTACCGCAAGACTCTTTATCTCTGCTAAGTCTTCCCACACTATGTGAAGAGCGGAGCAACCTATCACCTCCTCTTCATCTTCACATACCCAAAAGTCCCTTATATCTTCGTAGATGGAGTTTAGGCTTCTGGGTAAAAGAATGCCCTCCTTGGCGTATTCATTTATAAGTGTGTAAAGTTTGGGAGCATCTTTCAAAATAGCTTTTCTCACCTTCATGTGTTATAATTTACGCCCGGAGGGAATAAAGATGCTGTTTCAAAAATCCTTTTGGTTAAACTTAGTTCTCTTGGTAGGTTTTTCCTTTTCTTGTCCAGCAAGCATAAGCATAGAGGATGCTATACGGATAGCAAAACCTTATGTGGGAGAGGTGATCCATTCAAGCAAAGGACAGAGCAAGAAAACGGGAGAATGCTACTACAGAGTTAGAGGCACAGAAGGAACCGCTCTGATAGATGCCAAAGACGGAAAGCTTATAAGGTTTTACAGGAGTAGGTAGATTAACCAACATCATATCCGCCCAGCACTAAGGACCTTATGCGCAAAGTAGGTTGTGCATCTGTGACGGGCACTCCCTGACCATCCTTACCGCAAGTGCCTATGCTCCATCCCAAGTCGTTTCCTACCGCATCCACATCTTGCAAAGCTCTTGGTCCGTTTCCCATAAGCATGGCAGACCTTATGGGATAAGTGATCTCGCCATTCTCTATGAGATAACCTTCCATAATCTCAAAAACAAAATCACCTGTGAGAGTGTTTACCTCACCTCCTCCCATCTTCACAACATAAACACCCCTCTTTGTGTCTTTTAGGATGTCATCAGGATTATCCTTGCCCGGCAGTATAAAGGTGTTTGTCATTCTCACCATAGGTACATAAGCATAGCTCTGCCTTCTACCGTTTCCTGTGGAGCCAACTTTGTCTTTCATGGCACTCAGTCTGTCATACATATAACCCACAAGGTAGCCCTTGTCTATAAGAAGGGTTCTTTGAGCAGGTACTCCCTCGTCATCTACAGTAAAAGAACCGTTATATCCTTCAAGGCTTGCATCATCTACTACACTTACAAGCTCGCTGGCAACTTTTTCACCAAGCCTACCTTTGTACACAGAAAGACCCTTCTGAACCAGGTCCGCCTCAAGCCCATGCCCCACCGCCTCGTGTATCATAGTGCCACCAGCCTGAGAGGACATCACCACAGTAAAGCTTCCCGCTGGTGCAGGCTTTGCAGAAAGCATAAGCAGAGCTCTTTTTACTGCTATGTCCGCTATCAACTCTGGAGGTTTTTCTTTAAAGATCTCAAAACCTCTGAGACCACCTAATGACTCATAACCCCTCTGCAATGTGTGTCCGTCGCTTACCACCACATCTGTAAAGAACACCACTCTTTTCTGTTCGTCCTCTGCGGTCTCTCCCAGATTGTTAATTATCAAAACCTCCCTTGTCTTGTCCATAAGCACCACCAGCACCTGCTTTACTTTGTCTCCGTAACTTCTTGCCCTTTCGTTGGCTCTTTTGAGAAGCTCAGTCCTGTAGGCTATATCCTGAGCATCTATGTCTATTTCCACATGGGTTTTTCCTCTTATGTACCTTTTGCCTACCGCAACTGGACCACAGGCATTACCCATAGACAAAGCCTTTGCTATCTGTACCAAGTTTTCAAAGGTTATGTCAGTAGTATAACCATAATAGGTTTTACCATCTTTTATAAGCCTTATGCCTACTCCTTCGTCAATGCCCCACTGGACCTTCTCTACTTTGTTGTTCTCAAAGTGTATCCTGCAAATCCTAGACCTCTCGTAAAAGATCTCACCGTACTGTCCACCACCCGACATAAGATAAGACAGTATATAACCTGCCTTCTCCTTGAGAAGGTCTTTAACACTTTCTTGAGTCTGTAGCATCTTAGAAGCCAAAGGTGGTGGGTATGTCCATATTCACATCCTTGACTTCCTTTATCTCTGGGAACTTGTTCTTTAAGGCTCTTTCTATACCAGCCTTTAGTGTAAGTACGGACATACCACAACCAGAACACGCACCCATCATACGCACTAAAACAGTGCCATCTTCCAACACATCTACAAGCTCCACATCTCCACCGTCAAACCTAAGAGCAGGTCTTATCTCATCAAGAACCGCTTCTACTTCCTCTCTTGTAGGCATAGCCATTTTTAACCTCCTTAAAGTTTATTAGAATAAAATACTCCAAAAGACGCTAAAGATGGATGAGAAAAGTCAGTTTGTTGTGATAGGTAAAATTGTGGATACTTACGGACTTAAGGGATACATAAAGGTGGAACCTTACCTTGAGCCAAAGCATTGGAAAAAATTAAAGGTTGTGTTTCTCAAAAAGAAAGGCGGTGATTACTTACCTTTTACATTAGAAGATGTTAAAAGGCACGGAAGGTATGTACTGGTTAAGTTCTCTAACTGTGAAGATGTGGAATCTGCTCGCAGGTATGTATCCGCTAAGGTCTTTCTACCTACCCATCAACTTCCAAAGACGGGAAAGGAAGAGTACTATTACTTTGAGCTGGAGGGTATGGAGGTCTACACGCAGAGCGGAAAGTTTTTAGGTAAGATCACGGGGATTTTGGAAACACAGCCTTACAACCTTCTTGAGCTTGATGAGGGCAGGGGATACATACCCTTTACTCAAGCCATGGTAAAAAAGGTGGACAAAGAAAATAAAAAAATAGAAGTGTCTGATCTTCTATCCGAGCTTTATTGATTATATTATAATTATTTTTAACTGAGGGAGGATATGAGGTTTCTTGTTAAACTCAAAACAGTAGATAACGAACCTGCAAAGATTAGCCTTGACTACAGAAGCAGGTTTATATCCCTACTCAAAAGAGTGTTTGGGACTGAGGAATTTTCAAAAGATCACCCAAGACCGTACACCTTTGCGGTTTATCTGGGAAAAGAAGTAAAACTGGAAGGAGATGCCTTTGAAGGTGTAAAGACTATAAACTTCAGGTTCTCCACAGGAAACAGCATAACTGCGGTGAAGTTCTACAACGGTATACTCAAGTTAAAAAAGAAAAACTACAAACACAGCATAGGAAGTGGTAAATTCTCTATAGAGTGGATAAAAGAAGAAAAAGAAAGACCTATAGGTGAAGTATTTAAAGTGCTCTCACCTGTTGTGGTAGAACGCATGGGTTATAAAAATCCAAAAGACCCTGAAGATAGATACGTACTACCTTCTGAAAAAGGTTTTGAGGAATCTCTTCTTGAAAACCTAATAAGAAGATACACGACCATTATAGGTAAGGAGCCAAAAATCAACACTTTTAGATTTGAACCCTTAGAGGTTAAGGAAGAGGTTATAAGACACTACGGAGGATTACTTAGAGGTTTTCTTGGTAAGTTTCGTTTAGTGTCAGATTCTGATGAAATCCTCCGTTTTATATATCAGTATGGTATTGGGGTGAGAACAGGTCAAGGTTTTGGCTATCTGGAGGTGGAGAATGGAGAAGTTAGAGTTTCAGATTGAGTTTATAACGCCAGCCTTTATAGGGGGAGCGAACCCTCGTGAGAGTGCAGAGCTAAGACCCACAAGCTTTGTGGGATTATTAAGGTGGTGGTACAGAGCTATTCTAAGACACCAGGTAAAAAGTTTTAAAGAGCTATATGAAAAAGAAAGCGAACTCTTCGGAAGTCAAGAAAAGGCAGGAAGGGTGTGGATAAGGATAAAAGGGAACGTCAAGGGCGAGCTTAAAAACTGTCAAACTTGGAGAGCTAACAATGAAAGAGACACAGACTGGGGAAAAGTTTACTTGGGCTACGGTAATATTTTGTACATCAATTTTGAGAGAGAAGAGAATCGCGAAAGCTATTCTCAGCTTTATAAGTTATGTGGTAATAAAAGAGGAAATTTTACAGTCAGAGCTTGGCTTGAGAAAAAGCAAAATGCAAACCTTCAAATCCTTGTGCCAAAGCACCTTAAAGAAAAAGTGGAAGCCTTGCTTTTTCTCTTTTCCCAAATAGGGAGTATAGGAAGTAGAAATCGCAGGGGTTGGGGCAGTCTTTATCTTAAGCCTCTATACGAGAGCGAGTATAAAAATTGGAATAATTGGAATAAAGAAGAATTCAAGAGGGTTTTACAAATTTTAGGTGGTGTTCCGCCAAACATGGAAATCTATAAGCTTAATGAAAGTTATGCAAATCCGTTAGAAGCTTTAGAAGAAATTGGAAGGAAATATAGGACATTTAGAAGCAGAAGATCGCCCGATTATAGAAATGTGAAAGATTTTCTGCAAACTGGAACATTTAAAGGTCATACCGTTGAAAGAGCATACTTTGGTCTTCCTTTGAGCTTCAAATTTAGAAGCTTAAACCAAAAGGAGGCTCAGCTCATTTGCAAAGCTGATAGACTCTCAAGCCCAGTGAGGTTTAGGGTCGTAAGACTACCCGATGGTAAATTCACTTGCTTAGTGGTCCATTTTGAAACAAAAGAAGATGAAATGCCAGAAGACTTTAAGATTTTGGATAAGCAAAATAGAAAACAAATCAGTATAGCTAAACCATCAAGCAAGATATTTAAAGACTTTGTAAACACACATAAATTGCAAAGGGAGGTTCCTTGATGCCTAAAAAACTTCTCATCTTTTCTTTCTCTCCCGTTCAGGGATTCATATCTGCATCCAGAAGACCTAGAGACCTCTTTACGGGAAGCTACATCATCTCTTACTTAACCGAGAGAGTAATAAAAGATTTGGGTCTCAAAGACAAGGTGATTTATCCAGTGATAAAAGAGGAAGGTTCACACCTTGCTAACTATCCCAACAAGTTCATAGCGGTCGTTGAAGAAAACATGTGCGATGAGGTAGAAGGCAAATTCCGTGACATTTGGAAAGGTATATGTGAAGAAGTTTGGAAGGGACTGGAGCTAAAACACGCAGAAGACCAGTTTTGGAAGCATGTGGATAACTACTTTAATCCTGTATGCTCTTGCTTAGAGTTTTTAGATAAAGATAGCTGGGAGGACATTTTGGGAGTTTCTGAAAATTTAGAAGGAGAGCCTTACGCATTTACCTATGACCTTTTGGAAAGGCTTTTGGGAGCCAAAAAGTCTTGGAGACCTTATAGAGGAATTGTTGATGCTCACAATTTTGAAGGGAAATATCCAAACGGTTGCACTATGTGTGGCGAGCGCTTGCATCTTGCCATTGATTGGGATAGGAATAATAAAAAGAAGTTCTTTAAAGAAAAAGATGCAAGGCACATAAGAGAGGGCGAAAAGCTCTGTGGTGTGTGTTTGGTAAAGAGGTTTGCTGTTAAGTATTACTTTAAAAATCACTTTGGAAAAGACCTGTGGCACTATCCTTCTACCGAGGAAGTGGCAGGTATAAACTTTAAGAAAAAGTTAAGGAAGTTTAGGGATGAAATAAAAGAAGACTATAAAAAGTTAGTTGGAAAACTTCAAGAAACGCCTTACATCATAAAGAACCCAACAATCAAAACTTTTGAAGACTTAGAAGAGCTTGATGCGGAGCTTTTTAGAAAAGATGGCTGGGAAGGACTGTTCAAAAGTCTAAAAGACATGTTTGACGAGCAAAAAGCGGAGGAAATAAAGGGCTTACTTTACGAATTGGTGAAAAAACTCGAAAGAAAAGGTGTGGAACACACTAACTCGTATTACGCCATTATGATCTCCGATGGAGACGGCATAGGTGAGTGGTTGGGAATAAAAAGTGATATAAGGCGAGGACCTCTAAGGGAGGAGTTTCACAGAGACTTTTCAAAGAGCCTTTCCGAATACGCAGAGGAAATAACGCAAGTAAAAAACCCTCCAAAGTTAACCATATACGCAGGTGGGGACGATACGGTAGCTTTTCTTCATCCCTTTGATGCGGTGGAGTATGCAAAGGTATGCAACGAAAAGTTTAGAGATAAGCTAAGTAGGTTTGCAAAAGAAGGCAGAAAACCATCCATCAGCGCAGGTATTCTCATAACCCATGCCAAAATGAACTTACAAAAAGCGTTAGATGATGCAAGGTCTTTGGAAAAGCAAGCTAAAGGCGTAAAAGGTAAAGGTGCGGTTTGCATTGGCGTGCTAACAAGGTCAGGTAGTTTGACTTCCTTTGTTTCCAAGTGGGAAGACCTAGAACTTTACGAGGAGGTCTTAAGAGCCTTTATGTCCAAAAGGATAGGCTCCACTATTGTTTACGAGCTGAGACCTCTGGCAGAAAAGTTTGGCGAAGAAAGCAGAGAGGATATTTTCTTTGCGTTGATTAAAAGGGTACTCAAAAGAAAGGTGGAGAAAGAATACAGAGATAATCTTTACTCGCTCATAAGGTGTTTCTACGAAAGGTCAAAGACCTATACGGAAGATAAGCCAAAGGAGTTTGCAATAAGAAACCTGCTCCATCTTTTTTATGTGGCAAGGTTTGTGGGAACGCTGGAGGATAGAGATGAAAGCGTATAAGGTAAAAGCTTATAACCCTGTATGGTTTGGTGGTCTGAGGCACATGACCATGGAAGAGGAGCACTATATGAAAAGTGATGTTTTCCCAAACATTATGAGATTTTTCAAATTCGTCAAAGATTCCGATCGTAAAGGAGCCTGCTACGGTGTCTTTCTATACGACGAGAGAAAAAACACTTTCCTATTTCCTGCCCCTGCGGACATAGTAGGAAAGAGAAAAACGGGAGGGGATTGGAAGGTTTTAACTCTGAGAAGATTAACCTTACCCACCTGCAAAGAGGAAAAATTACTACCCCTAATAAGGGGAAGCCTAACTGCCTTTGAAACAGTGGAAGGATACGCTATAACTTCCAAAGGTTTAGAAGCGTGGATGGAAGCCTCTCCTGACATTGAGCTTGTAAAGCTCAAAGACCTTGTAAAAACCGAAATGAAGGTGGGTCTTAAGATAGATAAGGACACAAAGACTGCACAGGAGAGCCTGCTGTACTTTCAAGAGAGGGTAAGGTTGAAAGATGGCATAAGCTTTGTGTTTTTGGCAAACAGAAAGGGAAGCTGGTCTTTCTTGGGAGGGGAGAGAAACCCTGCGGTAGTTGAGGAGGTAAAAGACCTTCCAGAACTATTTTCACAAAGAGTGCAAGTCAAAAAAGGCAGGTATTACAAGCTCTACTTACTTACACACACTTACATAGAAGAAGCAAAGGAAGGAAAAGAGATCAAGCTCAGAGGTATAGAGGGCAAGATGGAGCTAAAATTTGAGCTTGCGTGGATCTTTTCAAGAGGAAGTGAGTTCGTATCTGGATATAACAAACCTGCCTTGGAGATGTTAAAGCCCGGTTGTGTGCTTGTGTTAAAAGCTACTACTGAAGGTGATTTTAGTAGTCTGTGTCAAGTTTTGGTCAGTGAAAAACTTTTTAACATTGACAATTTAAAACGCTTCAACGAGTCTGGTTGGAATACGGGAATTTTAACTGAGGGAGGTTAAAAACAGTTGATGAGAACAGGCAACATGATTACCCTTCAATGCCAGTTAGAGCTTTCTAAACAAGATAAAGAAATGCTCTTATCTCTTATGCGTAAATTCTCCTCTTGCATGAGGTATGCTTACAAGAGGCTATTGGAAGGAAAAGATAGAAAAGAGCTTAAGAAAGAACTGAAGGTTAGTTCCTATGCTTGGTGTAGGGACTATGTCTGCTCCAATACCGCCTGCTGGGTTTGGGAGCAGATTGAAAAGGCGGGATACAAGTAGCCCAGCCGAAAGTGTGAGTTTTACACACTTTCGCTAACCAGGTATGGAAGATGAGTAAGACTTACCTTATCAGAACCCTTACACCGCTACATGTGGGTACAGGGACAGGCTTAGGGTATGTGGACCTACCCATCTACAGAGAAGCGCACACGGACTTTCCGAGCATTCCTGCCTCTGCTATAAAAGGCGTCCTCAGAACCTATGAGATTAGAAAGCTCGCAAGGGATTTAAAACTGCCTGCAAAAGATGTAGAAAAAAGAGTAGAGACTTGTGAGGAGAAGGAACGAGATGAGAGTGTTCTTAGATTGGCAAAACTTTTCGGAAACCAAAATTGGGAAGGCTCACTGGTGATAAGAGATGCGAGGATTCTTTTCTTCCCAGTTAAGTCCCTTAAAGGTGTGTTTGCCTTGATAACCTGCCCTTATGTGATAAAGAGGTTTAAGGAAGATACTGGGAAGGAGCTGTTTCAAGGGAGCTTAGAGATCTCTAATGCGGAGGAATGCACTGTTGTTAAAAACTCAAGGGCTGTGATGGAGGATAAGGAAGAAAAACTCGTAGTGCTTGAAGAGTTTACTCTAAGGGTCATAAGGGAAGTTGGTCTGGAAGTTCCCAAGTTGGATGAGGAAAGAAAAAGAAGGATTGTTTTAGTTAGCGACGAGCTTTTTACTCACATGGTGAAAACTTACACGGAGATACAGACCCACATAAAGGTAAGCGTAGAGACAGGAACCGTTGAAAGGGGAGCTCTTTGGACCGAAGAGTACGTACCTTCTGAGGCGGTGTTCTACTTCATGATTGACGGAGATTATACCATTCCTGAAAAAACACTTCAGATAGGTGGGAACACTACATCAGGAAAAGGCATTGTGGAGGTGGTGGAGCTATGAGAAGTAAAGAGCAGGAAAGGGTGAGCATAGCTTACGAATTTGTAGAATCCGTTAAAAACAAGGAAATAGAAGAAAAGTACGCAAGCCTCGTGAAAAAACTGCCTGCTATGATAGTCCATAATGGGCTATTGGCTACGCTCGCTTTCCTAAAGGCTAAGTCAAACAACGGGAAAGAAAACGAGCACTCACTCCTTCTTAAACATATACTTGAATACTTAAAAAAGGCTAATCACCTAAAAGATAGTAAATACGATAGCTTTATACAGCTTGTAAATACCGAAAGTTTCACAACAGAGAGGTACTTACACATCACAAGAGAAGTACTCAATTTTGCGGTATGGCTCAAAAGAATAGCAGAAGGGGAGCTCAAAGATGATGAACAGGTTTAAAAACTTGCTGGAAAAAGAGAAGTGGTCTAACTTTTCTTTGGGTTTTTATAAGCTTATAGCGGTTTATGAATTAGATAAGAAGAAGTCTATTTTGGAAACATTAAAGGACAATGTTGACTGGTATTCAGTAAAAGAAGCCTGCAACATGTTTGAAACCACTATGGAGCAAGCGAAAAGTGGTTTTGAAACAAAGACGCTCAGAGCAAAAACGGGCTACCGCTTTATAACGGGAATGGGTTATCCCTCACCTGTGGAAAACGGCATGCTTTTGCATCACATTTACGGTATCCCTTACATTCACGGCGAATCTGTAAAGGGTCTTGTGAGGCATGTGTTTTGTGAGAAGATAGCCTACAAGGAAGAAGAAAACTATGACGAGTTTTTAAAGGCGCTAAAAAACCTTATCCAAAAGCTTGAAGAGGAGACATACGAAGATGAGAAGGTCCTCAAAGAATACACTCTTCTGTTTGGAACTAAAAAAAGGGAGGGAGCGATAGTTTTCTTTGATGCGTACCCACAAGAAATCAGAAAAGATAACTTCGTAATAGACATTATGAACCCTCACTATGTGAAATATTACGCAGAAAAGGGGAAGGAACCACCCGCAGATTGGTACAACCCTACACCCATATTCTTCCTTGCCCTTGAAGATATAGAATTTGTGTTCACAATAGGCTACGACCCTCTTAGGTTGGGAAAGGAGGAAGGTGATAAGCTGATTGAAAAGGCTGTATCTTACCTAAGGAAAGGGCTTGAGATGTATGGCATGGGTGCAAAGAAAAGAAAAGGTTATGGGTGGTTTAATGTGTCAGAAAGGTAGGTTTCTGAGCGTTATTAATAAACAGAAGGAGGGTTAAAAGATGGCTGGGCTCACTTTGACCATTATAACCTCAAAGGCAACAAGTCTTAACTACGGAGAGACCGTAGGGAATGTTTCCATACTCAAAAAGCTATCTCTTGGAGACAGCTCTCAGATAACCTTTGTATCAGACAAGGCTCTAAAGTACGACATGAAAAGAAAAGGAAGGGATGAGAAAGGTTGGAAGTTGCTTGATGAAAAACTAAAGGAGTACATAGAGGGAAACATAAAGGACGATAAACTTGATGTTGACCAATTTGGGAAAGCACTTATTAAAGACTACCAGGAGTTTGACCTTTTTGGAGGGCTCTTTACAAACTTAAAAACAGAGAGGAAGGTAAAACTAAGCTACGGAGACAGCGTAAAGAGAGTATGTCCTGCGAAGGTCACTTACGCCTTTTCCATATCCAAGTTTTCAGGAGACATGAATTTCATAAACAACATAGATGCATACAATAGGTACATCAAGCACATAGAGGACAAGCAGGACCAAGCGATAGCTAACAGCGAGGAACACACTTCTCACTACCTTTACACTCTCACCGTTGACTTAGACAGAGTAGGTGTATGGGAAAAGGAAGACGGCTCAAAAGAAGAGGTTCTTACTAAGGAAGAGAAGGCAAAGAGAGTCCAAGACCTTTTAGACATCATCATGACCTTAGACAGACAGATAAGGGGCAGGTGGGAAAATCTTTCGCCTGTTTTTGTGGTGGGAGGAGTGTTTACTGCCAAGCATCCCTTCTTTATGGACTGTGTGGATGCTAAGGAGGTAGAAGGCAGGCTATGGATAAATGTTCAAAGACTAAAGGAGTGCGTGGAGCTTGTGCCTGAGCAAGAAAAGGTTGTGTTAGGAGTGCTTTCGGGAACTTTCCTCAATGAGGAAGAGCTAAAAAGCGCATTCACCGTTAAAACCCTGAGGGAAACCTTTGATGAGCTAAAAAGACAGGTGAGAGAGTACTATGGAGTGTCTTAAGTTTGAACTTTTCTCACCTTGCACTACCTTTAAGACCCCCTTCTCTCTGAAAGGTATAGAGACCTACCCTCTTCCTACTTACTCCACTATCGTAGGTCTTCTTTATACCGCTCTTGGCGAAAAGTGGAAAGGAGAAGAATTTCTCATATCGGTACAGGGAACTTACGAAACGGTGTTTAGAGACTACATAAGGCTGAGGAAGTACAACAGGAAGGATGAAGAGTTAGAAGTTCTGCCTTTGGAAGTGCCAAGGCTTTATAAAATGTACTGCGTAATCCACACAGTAGGATCGTCCTTAGAGAAGTTCAAAAAAGCACTGGAAAGTCCCTCCCTTTACCTGTCCTTTGGAGGGGGTGAGTATCCTCTGTTGGTAAAGAACCCTCGCTTACTTGGGGCAGAAGAAAAGTATTGGGAAGGAGAGCTACGCTATAATGCTTATGTTCCCAAAAGCAGGAAATCCTCTCTATACGGTGAGGGAATATACTTTCGCATACCTTCCTTTTACCAAGTTATAGACGGTGAGAGAGTGTGGAAGTGGGAGGAAGTCTATTACTTCCAAAAGGGAACCACCTTTGAGGGCAAACTGTGGGTTGATGAAGAGGGGGATGTACTATGGTTGTGAGGTTTTACGCAGATAACTGGCTCACCGCTTCCGCTGGGGTTGGGCTCTTAAAGGCTCTTGAACACAAAGGCATAGAGTGGGAACCCTTCTTGAAGGGAAATGTTATAGAGCTACCCGAAGACCTGTTTAAAGAGATAGGAAAAATCTATGCGGATTACCTTTTGTCTGATTTCAACCAAGATACACTAAAGAACCTTCTTGAAAAGGAAAGGAAGAAAGAGTTCAATCTTTACAACAGTATAGCTTATCCCAAAATAGGAGATTTTTATTCCAATAGCCCCATTGTAAATCCCTCAAAGACTGGAAGAGCCAACGCAGAGTTTAAAAAGTTTTACGAAAAGGAGAAGAACATAGAGCTTTTATACTCTAAGGCAGTAGATGTGGTTAGAAACTTTATTAAGGAACAGTTTGACGAGCTTTTGGGACATGAAAGGAGCCAAAAGGTGTGCTTCTTCTGTAGAGAAAGAAAGGCTTATATAAAGGACAAGAAGGTAAAGGTCTTTGAAGCAACAAACTTTACCCCTCTTGCTGCAAGTCCAAACACGGTGGAAAACTTCTTCTGGAACGGTAAAAGCAATATGTACATGTGTCCCGAGTGTGAGATATTCATGTACTTTTCCGCCTTTGCCTTTCAAAGAACGCTCAGAGGAACTTATATGTTTGTTTACACACCAGACCTTAGGGAGACCTTTTCCTTAAACGATATTTTAGCAAAGGAAGGCTCTGTAGGCATAATAAGCAAAACGATTTTGGAGGTAGCAAAGACAGTCCAGCAGAGGAAGTCCGAATGGGTCCTTAGGAACATATACATAGTGGAAATTGAAAAGGTAGGAGACGCGCAAGCTAACATACACACTCTTAGCCTTTCTCCCAGACTTGCAAGTGCTCTAAAGGATTTAATAAAAGATTATCCCAAGTATATGGAAGGTCTTTTTGACCTGTTTATAGAGTATGTCTATTCGGGTAGGAGTCTCTACGAGTTTCTGTGGAGCGTAATGTCAGGATTTTTCTTTAAAAATCGTTATAAAAACCTGCAGGGAAGGAAAAGTCTTTTGGTAAAGAAAGGGACGAGCTTTAAGGACTACCTTCCTTACGGACTTCTTTACTTTGTAAAATTTCAGGAGGTGCTAAACATGGAGGACAAAGATAAGGTAAACAAACAGGTTAACTGGGCTTATGCGGAAGGTAAGAGCCTTTGGGAGGCTTACACACTCGGTATGGGAGAAGAAAGAGCCAAGAAGAAAGTGGAAGTTCTCTCTTACAGGATACTTGATGCCATCAGGAGAAAGGACATAGATGCCTTTCAACAGAACATCATAAGAGCTTACCTTGAGGTGGAGAAGGAGATACCCTATGTATTTGTAGAAGCTCTCAGGGACAGGAGCTTTAACAGAGTAGCTTACGCCTTCTTGATAGGCCTTAACAGTAAAGGAAAACAGGAGGAACAAGAAACTATTTAAAGAACAAACATGAGCCTTGATGAGCTTTTAAGTAAGCTTTGGGCAAAGGGGGACGGAACCAGTATAAGGGAGCATACGGACAGGCTTATTGATAACCTCAAAATGATCAAAGAGACCTTTGGAGACCTGATTGAAGGGACATTAAAAGAACAAGCAGGGCATTTTTGGAAATGCCTTGAGCTTGCCTGTGAGTATCACGATTATGGGAAGATACACCGCTACTTTCAGAAAAAAGTGGGAAATCCAGACTTTAAAAATTTCAGGGCAGGGTTTGGTGAGGTAAGACACAATCTTCTTTCTCCTGCCTTTCTACCAGAAGAACTCTCCGAACCTTGGAAAACCTTAGTAGCATTGGCTATAGTGCACCATCACGATTATGAGCCTTCTGATGAAAATGTTGAGAAGGTTGAGAAAGTTCTAAAAGAGGAGTTTAAGAAAAGCCTGTCTTTTATGCACAGAAAGGTTCTCAAGAACAGAGAGGAAGAGATCATTGAAAAGCTTGAAAGTGGTGAGTATACAAATATAAAGACCTTCTATACGCTTCTAAAGGGTTTTCTTTTGCGCATTGACCATGCCAGTAGCTCCAAGTTTGCACCGCATGTAGAAAGTGGCAGGCTCAAAGAAAACGAGAAGAAAGTTGAAAGCTATCTGAGAAACAACAAAAACGCAAACCTCAATGAACTTCAAAACTTTGTACTTTCAAATAGAAAGGATAACTTACTCATAGTTGCTTCAACAGGTGCAGGTAAAACGGAGGCAGGTTTTATCTTTTTAGAACACAAGGGGTTTTTTACTATACCTATAAGAACATCAGCCAACGCAATATACCAAAGAGCCAAGCAAGTATTTGACGAAGAAAGCGTAGGACTTTTGCACTCTACCGCTCATCTTTACCTATTGGGAAATGCGGAGGAAGACAGAAACTTCTCAGACGATGCTGTAGTAAAAGACATGTTCCTTACAAAAAACTTTGGAAAACCCCTGATAGTTTCAACACCTGACCAACTGTTTCCCTTTATTCTCAGACCTAAAGGCTTTGAAAAGTACTACTCACTGTTTTCCTACTCCCGAGTAGCGTTAGATGAAGTTCAGCTGTTTGAACCCCACACGCTTGGCTTCATAGTTAAAGCAATAGAAAAGTTAAGTGAGCTTGATGGAAGGCTTATGGTAATGACCGCTACGCTACCTTCTTACTTGGAAAAAGACCTTGAGAAGCTCGGTTTTAAAATGGGAACTTTTTTGACCACCCAAGAGAGGCACAACATAAAAGTCCTTAAAAGCTCCATACTGAGCCAAGAAGGTTTTAACCTAATAAGGAAGCTATCCCAAAGGGGTAAAGTTTTGGTGGTGGTTAATACAGTAGGTAGAGCCATTGAGCTTAAAAAGGCACTTGCTTTGGGACATCTTCTTCACGCTCGCTTTATCTACAAAGACAGAAAGGAAAAGGAAAAAGAAGTAGAGGAGTTTTTCAGAGATTCCAACTGTGGAGTTTGGATAACTACGCAGATAGCGGAGGTCTCTTTAGACCTTGATGCGGACTTTCTTATAACGGAGCTATCTACCATTGACTCTCTCTTCCAGAGGATGGGTAGAGTAAACAGGCTTGGCAGAAAAGAGATAAGCCAGCCCAATGTCTTTGTATTTACCGAAGATTGTTCGGGTATAAGCAGAGTGTATAGAAAAAGCATACACGAATTTACCAAAGAAGTTTTAAAAGAAGGTCCTTTGAGCGAAGAAGAGAAACAAACTTTCATAAAAAAGGTTTATGAAGAGGTTGCCAAAAGGGATAAAGAATACATGAAAAATTACGAAGATGCCAAAAGATACATAGACTCCCTTTGGACCGTAAAAGAGACCTTCAACAAGGAAAAGGCACAGCACATGTTCAGAGATATACTTACCTACACGGTGATACCTGAGCGCTTCAGGGACCAAGTAGAAAGGTTGATAAAGGAGTACAAACAAGAAAAGGATTATCTGAAAAGGCTACAGATCTTTTCGAGCATAACCGAGTACATGTTTAGCGTACCCGCCTATGTAAAGGTACCTCTCAAAAAGGTAGAAGGGCTCAAAGATGTTTTTTGGATAGAGGGCGAATACTCCGCAGAGTTGGGATTTGAATTTAAGGAGAATGGTAATGCCAATATCCTTTGAGGAGATTAAGGAGCTGAAATTCAAAGGTACGCAGGTAGCTTATGCAGTAGTATGTCCAAGAAAGCTGTGGCTGTTCTCTAAGGGCATTTCTCTCGAGAGCACCTCTGACAGGGTAGCCCTTGGTAAGTTCCTTGACGAAACATCTTTCAAGGGTACAAAAGGCTATAGCGATGAGAGGGTAAGCATAGACTTCCTTACTGTAGAAGATGGACTTGTTGTACACGAGGTGAAGCTGTCTAACTCTTTGGAAGAAGCTCACGAACTTCAGATAAAGTATTACATATACTATCTTAGGTCGCACGGTGCAAACGCAAATTATGGCTTGCTACACTATCCAAGACATAGAAAAATTAAAAAGGTTCAGCTCACCAGTGAAGATGAGAAAAATATGGATCAAATCCTTTGCTACATAGATTCAATAATCAAAAGCCCAAAGCCTCCACCAGTTATAGAAAAACCTTACTGTAAAGAGTGTGCCTATTACCATCTTTGCTATGGGTAAGCCCTACTTTTTAATAAGGGACGGTAGGCTTTCCAGAAAGGAAAACACCGTACTGTTTGAGAGCGAAAGTCTGAGTAAGACAATACCAATAGAAGACATAGACGAGCTGTTTGTACTGTCGGAGGTTTCACTTACATCTAAGTTCCTAAAGCTCTTATCGGAAAAAGGAGTGGTTATGCATCTTTTTAACAGGTTTGGCTTCTATGTGGGTAGCTTCTATCCAAGAGAGACTGACCCTTCTGGCTACCTGCTAATAAAACAAGCGGAGCATTATTTGGAACAAGAGAAAAGGCTATATTTAGCAAAGGCTTTTGTTTCTGGAGCTATAGAGAACCTGTCTTTCGTGTACAACTTAGACGGTGATGAGTATCTCAAGAGGCTTTCTGAAAAGAAGAGCGTGGAGGAGGTTATGAGCGTTGAAGGAGAGTTTAGAAAAAAGTGTTATGAGAAGCTTGAGGAAATAACAGGCTTTGAGTTTGGGACAAGAACAAAAAGACCACCAAAGAACCATCTTAACGCTCTCGTATCTTTTGGGAATTCTCTCGTTTATGCAAAAGTGTTGGGAGAAATATACTACACCCAACTGAACCCTGCAATAAGCTACCTGCACGAGCCTTCAACAAAAAGATTCTCCCTCTCCCTTGACCTTTCGGAGGTTTTTAAACCTATACTTTCTGACAGCTTGATCATAGAGCTTGCAGGTAAAACCATAACCGAAAAACACTTTGTGAATAACTCAGGACTCGTATACCTAAACGAAGAAGGAAAGAGAATATTCTTAGAAGAATTCAATAAACTTATTGAAAAAACACTAAAGCATAAAAAGCTCAAGCGTAATGTATCCATTAGGAGCTTAATCAGGATAGAAGCTTATAAGCTCATAAAGCACTTCGTAGGAGACGAGATGTACACACCTCTTATCTACAGGAACCTGTTATGAAAGTGATCTTGGTTTATGACATATCTATTGAGGAACCCAGAGATCAGAACAGACTAAATAAGGTTAGGCAGGTGGTTAGAAAGTACATAAACCATGTACAGAAGTCTGTATTTGAGGGGGAACTAAGCCCTTCAAAGTTGGAAAGGTTAAAAAACGAGGTGCTAAGGGTTGTTGACAAAAGGAGGGATTCTGTAATTATATATATCCTTGAAGACGGAGCCTTTTATGAGCGTCAGATCCTAACAGACACACCTGACCCTACGGATAATATCATCTAATTCACAAAGAGCTAAAACCTACTCTCTTCCGAAGTTCTTTAAGTTCCCTTATCTTCTTAGCTATTAGGTCTCCCATGGTGATTTTTTTGTCTATGCTTTCTACCCTAAGCTCTCTCCATACATCCTCAGGCAAGGATACAGTTGTTCTTACATACTTTTTTGAAGTCTTCTCCTTCCTTTTCTTCATAGATAAAAATTATACTCTTGCCAGAAGGAGAAAGTGTGATATAATAATAAGCGTTTGGGAAACTGAGGGTCAGAAAACTGACCCTTGTTATCTTGGCAGTTGAATAGGGTTTGTGTTTGTAAGATAAGAGGGGGGTGATATAGCTTTAATACCTTCATCAAAACATTTTGGCATTTTGATGTTTTGATGAGGTACTTTTGGAACTGTTGAGTTTCAATAGTTAGAAATGGTAATTTTTCAGCCCATTTTTAGGAACTGAAGATTTCCGAAAATTAACTTCATTTGAAAAGGGTACCCCTTTTAGCAAAGTGTTGATGTACAATGTTTTTCTTGAATATCCCTTTTGGGGTTTCTAATGTACCGTGTGGAATTGAAAGCCCACCAGCTCATTGTTATACACTGTGAGAATGTATAGTTTCTAATGTACCGTGTGGAATTGAAAGAAGGTCGTGTGGGCAAATTCCAAGAGTATCTGGCTGAGTTTCTAATGTACCGTGTGGAATTGAAAGTCTTGCGAGGGTTGTTGCCCTCATTCTTTACAAGTATGTTTCTAATGTACCGTGTGGAATTGAAAGTCATGCTTTTGATCTCTATGATATAAATGTTGTCTTTGTTTCTAATGTACCGTGTGGAATTGAAAGCAGAACCTGCAATCCCTTGCAAGTCCTCAAGCAATCTGTTTCTAATGTACCGTGTGGAATTGAAAGCGGGATCAAAGCTAAGGAAGTCAGTTCCATAATCATGTTTCTAATGTACCGTGTGGAATTGAAAGAGGAAATATCTTTTCATGGCTTTGGACGAACTCGTAGGTTTCTAATGTACCGTGTGGAATTGAAAGTTCTAAAGCTTGCTCTTTTTCTCTTTGTTTTTGTTCGTTTCTAATGTACCGTGTGGAATTGAAAGTCCTTTGCAAGAAGGTACCCTTTCTCAACAAACTTTTCAGTTTCTAATGTACCGTGTGGAATTGAAAGGACATCTCTCAAACCTACTGGGTAAGCACTATAGGAGTTTCTAATGTACCGTGTGGAATTGAAAGCTGGAACACCATGTTAATTTTCTTAAGCAATTCTCGGGTTTTTAGCCCACTGGGTGGGATTGGGACTTATCTATCGTGTAGAATTTGAAAGAAGCAGTTATCCCAGAATAAGAAAATCTTATAGCAGGGAAAATAAGGGAGGATAAATTAAATCCATCATTAAAAGTGGGAGGTAAAAGTATGAGGAAAACTCTGTTTGCTCTTTTAGGAATTGTGGGAGGTTCTTTTGCTGTGCCTGTGTTTATGGATGGGGAGTACGCAAAGGCGCTTTGTAATGAGTGGAACAAGACTCCTCAGCTTGTTGACAATCTTGGTAAAAGTGAAAGCTGGGTTGCTGTTCCGGAGAGAAAAATATTTATCTACAGAGAGGATTGTGGAGATTCCAAGCAGATACAACTAACCATAAAGAACGAGCAAGGTAAAGCCATGTGTGTGTATGGTGGTCCTGCCAAAGACAAACGCGGACCTAATGACTTTCTTATGTATGCAGAAACCAAAAGATGGTTAGAGATGGGGAAAAAAGAGTATGGACCCATGAAGGCTATGATGTTAGGAAGGCTCAAATTTGAAGGTCCTAAGTTTGTAGCTATGAAAAACATGGGACCCTTTGAGGCTTTCTTAGACATCGTGGACAATCCTCCGCACGATGCAAGCAAATGTCCTTAAAGAATTACCCTTTCTAAAGTAAGCCCCTTAGCTTTGGCTGTAAAAGGACAGTGTTTTTCGTTGCGAAGGTAGGACTGTATGTCCTCCTCTTTTATTTTTCCAAGACCGAGCTGTACGAGGCTTCCTACTATCCTTCTCACCATATACCTAAGAAAGCTCTTTGCTCTTATTCTTATTTCAATAAGCTCTTCAAGCTTTGATAGTTTAACATCTTCAAGCTCTATTAGAGTGTTTTTTTCCTCATCATCTATCTTTGCAAAGGCTGAAAAATCCCTTCTTCCCAAAAATAGACTGCTTGCTTTTTGCATAAGGGAAAAGTCCAGTGGTGTGGGTATTCTCCAAACAAAGGGTTCTATGAAAGCGTCCCTTGAGTGGGAGTTTAGTATTCTATAGAGATACACCTTACCCTTTACCGAGTAGCGTGCGTTAAATCCTTCTTGTATCCACACTTTTTTTATCCCTATGTCCTGTGGAAGCATGGAATTCAGAGCTTTTAGGACTTGCTCGGGTTTTATCTCTTTTTGTGCGGAAAAGTTTGCTACAAACTCTTTGGCATGCACGCCAGCATCCGTCCTACAACAGCCTATGAGCTTTATCTCTTCCTTAAACATCTTCTGTAAGTTTTCTTTGAGAACGCCCTGAACAGTCCTTAGGTTAGGTTGTATCTGCCATCCGTGAAAGTTAGTACCCACATAAGAAAGCAAAAGCACATAATTAGGCATATTATAATTTTCTCATACGCGGTTAGCTGTTAATCAAATTATCTCTTACTTTGTGTTTGCGTTAAGCTTATTGAGTTCCTCCTTATTTTACAACTGCCTTTTGTTCTTGCAAGCATTTTTTAGATCAAGGGATATGCTTCATTCATCCACTAATATGAATCCTACAATACAGTTAAAGAGTGGTTTTTCCAGCTCCGTTGTCCTCTCTCCCTTTGTACTTTTTCCTCGCACATTGAGCTATGAGCATAGGGATCATTCTAAATTACGAAGTTTGCTAAGTATAAATATTAAAACCCCCGGGACGACCTACTTTCCCGTGCCGTTCGCCCGGCACAGTATCATCGGCGCTGGAGGGCTTAACTGCCGGGTTCGGAATGGAAACCGGGTGTTTCCCCTCCGCTATGGTCCCGAGGGAAACTCTGACAACTCAATAGGTTTTCCTTCCTGTGGGTGTGCAAGCCGAACGGGCTATTAGTACAGCTTGGCTTCACCCCTTACGGAGCTTCCACCTGCTGCCTATCAACGTGGTAGTCTTCCACGGCCCTTCAGGGAGTCCTTATCTTGAGGTGGGCTTCGCGCTTAGATGCTTTCAGCGCTTATCCCGTAGCAGGATGGCTACCCGGCGCTACCTCTGGAGAGATAACCGGTACACCAGAGCCTGCCCCGTCCCGGTCCTCTCGTACTAAGGACGGACCCTCTCAAGACTCCTGCGCCCGCGGCGGATAGGGACCGAACTGTCTCGCGACGTTCTGAACCCAGCTCGCGTCCCCCTTTAATGGGCGAACAGCCCAACCCTTGGGACCTGCTTCAGCCCCAGGATGGGGGGAGCCGACATCGAGGTACCAAACCTCCCCGTCGATGTGGGCTCTCGGGGGAGATTAGCCTGTTATCCCCGGAGTAGCTTTTATCCGCTGATCACCGGCCCTTCCCCAAGGAACCGGTGGGTCACTAGGCCCGGCTTTCGCCTCTGCTCGGCCTGTCGGCCTCACAGTCAGGCACCCTTCTGCCCTTGTACTCTACGGCGGATTTCCGACCCGCCTGAGGGTACCTTTGGACGCCTCCGTTACCTTTTAGGAGGCAGCCGCCCCAGCTAAACTGCCCATCTGGCACGGTCCCCGCGGAGGTTAACTCCGCTGGGTTAGGGTCTCAGCCTGTCCAGGGTGGTATCTCACCGGCGCCTCCATCCCTCCCGGAGGAGGGACTTCACAGGCTCCCACCTATCCTGCGCAGGACAGGCTAAGACTCAGTACCAGACTACAGTGAAGCTTCACGGGGTCTTTCCGTCCTGCCGCGGGTAGCCGGCATCTTGACCGGCATTACAATTTCGCCGGGACTCTCCTCGAGACAGCGCGGCACTCGTTGGGCCATTCATGCAGGTCGGAACTTCACCCTTTCTTGCCTTTCGGCAAGGGGTAGACTATACCTTCTCACCACCAAGGACCTGTAGGAGGTACTCCTTGGTATGTTTACGCTTACCAGAAGGGTTCATAGAGTACGCTATCTCTATTATTTCCCTCAGGTATTTGGGTGAAAGGTGCAGGTTTGCTCTTACCATTTGACAAACCCTTTTAAACTTTTCGTAATCTTCTTTTTTTGAGCCTTGTAAGGGATATGCTTCAAAGTGAGGTATTACCTTCCTTACTATGTCCTTTACATCCCTCACTTCAAACTTGTAGGTATTATCACTTTTTGAAAATCTTATTCCTCCACACTGGAAGAATTCCCTAAGCTTCTTTATAAGCTCCAGGTCCCTTCTATTTAAAGACACAGAAAAGGAAGGTCTCGTTTCTATACCTACTTTTAGCCTATCCCTTAGGCTGAAGCTTACCGAAAAGCACCCTTCACCCTCAACGAGTCCCGTAACATACCAAGGATCAAGCATATGGCTATACCTCCATAGCCCTTTCTGCGCTTCCCTACGGAAGCGGGTGGTGGCCGGCGTCTTGCAGGCTAAAAAGCCTGCCTCCCCTTTCGGGTCAGTCGTTACGGGGCTCTGTTTCCCTCACGAGAAACAGGCTTCCCTCGGGATTACCCCACACCCTTTATGGGTAGGAGGGCTCCCCCGATATGAGCCGGACACGGGCAAGTCCGTACTTACCCGACAAGGAATTTCGCTACCTTAGGACCGTCATAGTTACGGCCGGCGTTTACCCGGGCTTCGGTTCGGAGCTTGCACTCCTCCCCTTAACCTACGGGCACTGGCCAGGCTTCAGACCACATACATCCCCTTTCGGGTTTGCGTAGTCCTGTGTTTTTGATAAACAGTCGGCACCGCCCGGTCTCTGCGACCCGCAAGAGCTTACACCGTAAAGGTTTCACTCCCACGGGCCCCCCTTCTTCCGAAGGTACGGGGGCAATTTGCCGAGTTCCTTGAGGAGAGTTCCCCCGACGCCTTAGGCTACTAACCCAGCCCACCTGTGTCGGTTTGCGGTACGGGCAGCGATGCTTCAACGCCAGCGCCGTTGTTTCTTGGCAGTGTGGCGTCAGGAGAGTTACCCCATCGGCTCTCGGAGTATGGGGTGACGGATTTGCCTGCCACCCCCTCCTACTACCTTAGACCACCATTCCATAGGTGGCTCTCCCTAGCCTCCTGCGTCACGACTCTGGCTCCACACCGCTGGCGCGGGAATGTTGACCCGCTTCCCATCGGCTACGCCTTTCGGCCTCACCTTAGGGTCCCGGCTAACTGGCGGCTGATTTACATTGCCGCCAAAACCTGGGGCTTCCGGCGGACAGGTTTCTCACCTGTCTTCGCTGCTACTCATGCCAGGATTCTCACTTCCCTGCAGTCCATCCCACCTCACGGTGAGACTTCAACCCACAGGGAACGCTCCCCTACCGCTCGCCTTTAAGCGAGCCCGCAGCTTCGGTACCGGGCTTGAGCCCCGCTAAATTTTCGGCGCACGGCCGCTCGGCCGGTCAGCTGTTACGCACTGTTTAAAGGATGGCTGCCTCTAAGCCAACCTCCCAGCTGTCTTAGCAGCCGCACATCCTTCCCCACTTAGCCCGGATTTTGGGACCTTAGCTGGCGGTCTGGGCTGTTTCCCTCTTGTCCTCCGGAGCTTATCCCCCGGGGACTGACTGCCACCCTACCTATCTCGGCATTCGGAGTTTGGCAGGGTTCGGTACCCCTTTCGAGGCCCTAGCCCAACCAGTGGCTCTACCTCCGAGAAGGAACGGGTGACGCTAGGCGTCGACCTATTTCGGGGAGAACGAGCTATCACGGAACGCGATTGGCTTTTCACCGCTACCCACACCTCATCGGACGGTTTTGCAGCACCGACCCGTTCGGGCCTCCAGACGGCATTACCCGTCCTTCACCCTGGGCATGGGTAGATCGTTCCGCTTCGCGTCTGCCCCCAGCGACTAAAGCGCCCTATTCGGACTCGCTTTCGCTACGGCTTCGCCTTACGGCTTAACCTCGCCACTGAGGACAACTCCCTGGCTCATTCTGCAAAAGGCACGCAGTCGGGCCACAAGGACCCTTCCACTGGCTTGTGGATCCGGGGTTTCAGGTTCTATTTCACTCCCCTTCCGGGGTTCTTTTCACCTTTCCCTCACGGTACTATGCGCTATCGGTCTGCCCGTAGTACTTAGCCTTGGAGGGAGGTCCCCCCTGATTCCCACGACCTTCCACGGGGGCCGTGGTACTTGGGATCGCATCCCCAGGAGACTTCTCACTTTTAGCCTACGGGGCTTTCACCCTCTGTGGCGGAGCGTTCCAGCTCACTTCGGCTAAGTGGAAGTTTTGTAACTCCCTGAGAGGCTGGCAGACCTCTCCGGATGCGTCCCGCTACCCCGTGCGAGCTAAGGCTGCCACCATGGCACCCGCACGGTTTGGGCTGATCCCCTTTCGCTCGCCGCTACTCGGGGAGTCTCGTTTGATTTCCTTTCCTGGGACTACTAGAAGGTTTTACTTCGTCCCGTATTGGCTCCGCTTGCGCGGATGACAGGGCTCAACGCCCTGCCGGGTTTCCCCATTCGGGCATCCGGGCCTCACAGGCTTTTTGCGCCTCCACCCGGCTTATCGCAGCTTAACACGCCCTTCGTCCCCTCGGGCAGCCGAGGCATCCACCCCGGACCCTTACTAACTTGCACACCCACAAGGAAGGAAAACCTATTCAGTTGCCAAGATTACATGGAGATGGTGGGACTTGAACCCACGACCTCCTGCTTGCAAAGCAGGCGCTCTCCCGCTGAGCTACATCCCCTTGGACCTGCCCCAGATAATGGGCCTCGGTGGACTTGAACCACCGACCTTGCCCTTATCAGGGGCACGCTCTGACCAACTGAGCTAGAGGCCCAAAGGAAAGGCAGCTCAATAAGGAGGAAGGACCCTAAAGAGTTTGATTGGCTAAACAGCCTGAAAACTTTTTACTCCGTATAAAGGAGGTGATCCAGCCGCAGGTTCCCCTACGGCTACCTTGTTACGACTTCGCCCCAGTTGCCAGCCTTCCCATCGTCCTCTGCCTCCCTTGCGGGTTAGCTCGAGGGCTTCCGGGAAGACTGACTTCCGTGGCGTGACGGGCGGTGTGTGCAAGGCCCGAGAACGTATTCACGGCGGCTTAGCTGATCCGCCATTACTACCGATTCCGGCTTCATGAGGGCGAGTTTCAGCCCTCAATCTGCACCATGACCGGGTTTGGAGGATTTGCTCCCCATTGCTGGGTCGCTTCCCATTGTCCCGGCCACTGTAGCGCCTGTGTAGCCCCGGGCATAAAGGGCATACTGACCTGACGTCATCCCCACCTTCCTCCGGCTTATCGCCGGCAGTCCCCTTAGAGTGCCCTCCGAAGAGTGGCAACTAAGGGCAGGGGTTGCGCTCGTTGCGGGACTTAACCCAACATCTCACGACACGAGCTGACGACGGCCATGCACCACCTGTGGTAGGATTCCGTCCAGAGGACGGCACCCCTCGCTTTCGCAAGGGTTTCCTACCATGTCAAGCCCGGGTAAGGTTTTTCGGTTAGCATCGAATTGAACCAGACGCTCCACCGGTTGTGCGGGCCCCCGCCAATTCCTTTGAGTTTCAGGCTTGCGCCCGTACTCCCCAGGCGGGGCGCTTACCGCGTTAGCTGAGGCACTGCCCTTGCGGACAACGCCTAGCGCCCATGGTTTACGGCTGGGACTACCCGGGTATCTAATCCGGTTTGCTCCCCCAGCTTTCGTCCCTGACCGTCAGGACAGCCCCAGTAGGCCGCCTTCGCCACCGGTGTTCCTCCCGATATCTACGCATTTCACCGCTACACCGGGAATTCCGCCTACCTGAGCGTGCCTCAAGATGGGCAGTTCGGTATGCCTTTCCACCGTTGAGCGGTGGGCTTTGACAAACCGCTTACCCATCCGGCTGCGGACGCTTTACGCCCAGTGAATTCGCGCAACGCTCGGGACCTACGTATTACCGCGGCTGCTGGCACGTAGTTAGCCGTCCCTTCCTCTGGGGGTACAGTCACCCACAGAGATTATTCACCCCTGTGAGCATCTTCCCCCCTGACAGGAGTTTACACCCCGAAGGGCTTCTTCCTCCACGCGGCGTCGCGGGGTCAGGCTTTCGCCCATTGCCCACGATTCCCCACTGCTGCCCCCCGTAGGGGTGTGGGCCGTGTCTCAGTCCCACTGTGGCCGGCCACCCTCTCAAGCCGGCTACCCGTCATAGGCTTGGTAGGCCATTACCCCACCAACTACCTGATGGGCCGCGAGCCCCTCCTCAGGCGGTAGCTTGCAGAGCAGAGGCCACCTTTGGTCCGGAAACCTTAGTGGTCCCGGACATTATAGGGTATTAGCCCCCCTTTCGGAGGGTTATCCCCTTCCTGAGGGCAGGTTACTCACGTGTTACTCACCCGTTTGCCGCTGGGTGGCAGAGCCACCCCGCACGACTTGCATGTGTTAGGCACGCCGCCAGCGTTCGCGCTGAGCCAGGATCAAACTCTTCAAGGAAACCCCAAGTAAAAGGGTCCTTCCTCCTTATTCAGTTGCCAAGATGACAAGGGGCTTTTTACACCCCTCAATTATCACTGCAGAATTTTAATTATATACCCAATTTTTTGCTTTGTCAAGTCCTTCAAGGGACCTTTTCGATCCCTCACAAAACTATAAAACATTATACAAAGTTTTCTGCCCTTGTCAAGTGGAAACGAGGCTGTTTGAAAAATCCCAGAGCATTGACAAAACTTGATTTCTAAAAACAGCCCTCAAAAGCTCAAAAAATAAGTAAATCCCCCAAAGCACCA
>NZ_OBEN01000011.1 GCF_900215655.1 Hydrogenobacter hydrogenophilus
TGGTGCTTTGGGGGATTTACTTATTTTTTGAGCTTTTGAGGGCTGTTTTTAGAAATCAAGTTTTGTCAATGCTCTGGGATTTTTCAAACAGCCTCAGATCACTCTACCTTTAGCACCGTTAGAAAGGCTTCTTGGGGAAGTTCCACCTTTCCAAACTGCTTTAATCTCTTTTTCCCTTCCTTTTGCTTTTCTAAAAGCTTTTTCTTCCTTGTGATGTCTCCACCGTAGCACTTTGCTGTGACATTTGCTCTCAATGGAGGTATTCTTTCTGAGGCTATGATCTTGTTGCCTATACCTGCTTGAACTTTGACCTCAAAGAGTTGCCTTGGGATCACTTCCTTGAGTTTTTCTACCAACTGTCTTGCCCTTCTGTAAGCTTTATCTCTGTGAACTATGAAAGAAAGCGCGTCTACGGGTTCATTGTTTATAAACACGTTTAGTTTTACAAGGTCTTCCTCTCTGAAGCCTAAAAACTCATAATCGTAAGATGCATAACCCTTTGAAACACCCTTAATCTTATCGTGAAAGTCCATAATGACCTCACTAAGGGGCATTTCGTACTCAAGCATGACCGTGTTGGGATCAAGGTATACAAACTTCTTTTGGATACCTCGCTTTTCCTGACACAGACTCATAATATTTCCCACATAGTCTTTAGGTGTGATTATAGTGATCAGCACAAAAGGCTCTTCTATGGCATCAATATAACCCCAATTCTCGGGAAGTTCCGAAGGATTCCTTATCTCCTTTATTTCTCCATTTTTTAGTCTTACCCTGTAGACCACGCTGGGTGCTGTGGTGATGATACTAACTCCGTATTCCCTCTCTAATCTCTCTTGGACTATCTCCATGTGCAAAAGTCCCAAGAAGCCGACCCTAAAACCGAGCCCTAAGGCTGGTGATGTTTCGGGTTCGTACTGAATGGCAGCATCGTTTATAGAGTACTTTTCAAGAGCATCTCTTAACTCTTCGTAAGTGTATCCCTCTGAAGGATATATACCTGCATAAACCATGGGTTTAGCAGGTCTAAAGCCAGGCACTGGACTGCTTGCGGGATTTTTTGCGTCTGTTATGGTATCCCCTATCTTTATGTCTCTCACATCCTTTATGGATGCAGCTATGTATCCCACCTCACCTGCGCTGAGTTTCTCAAACTTGGTCATCTTGGGAGTTTGCGCTCCAACCTCTGTTACCTCAAACTCCTTGCCTGTAGAGAAGAGTCTTATGCGCATACCGGGTTTTACCTCACCGTCAAAGACCCTCACAAAGGCTACCGCACCTCTATAAGGGTCATAGTAAGAGTCAAAGATAAGAGCCTTCAGAGGAGCTTGAGCATTTCCTTTTGGTGGTGGTATGCGCTTGACTATGGCTTCAAGCACTTGCTTTATGCCTATGCCTTCCTTTGCGGATATAAGAAGGACATCTTCTGAGGGAAGACCCAGTATGTCCTCTATCTGTTTTTTAACCCTTTCTGGGTCCGCAGAAGGCAGGTCAATCTTGTTTATTACTGGCAGGATCACCAAATCTTGTTCTACAGCCTTCCAAAAGTTAGCTACTGTTTGAGCCTCTATTCCTTGCGTTGCATCTACTAAGAGTATAGCCCCTTCACACGCAGCAAGAGCCCTTGAAACCTCATAAGAGAAATCCACGTGTCCCGGTGTGTCTATAAGGTGTAGAGTATAAGTATTTCCATCTTCTGCCCTGTAGAACATCTTAACCGCCTGAAGTTTAATGGTTATACCTCTTTCCCTTTCTATCTCTAAGGTGTCTAACATCTGATCTTTTAGCTCTCGCCTTGAGACGCTCCCAGTGTATTCAAGAAGTCTGTCCGCAAGGGTAGATTTGCCATGATCTACATGCGCTATTATGGAGAAGTTTCTTATGAGCTCCATAGTATTTATAAATTTAAGAGCTTTTTCCGAAGTCTAAGTTCAGAAAAACAAGGCATAACCTTTCAAACAGAACTAAATTGCTCTGTTTTTTATTTACCCTGCAGGATCTAAAACCTCCTATCCATGAGGACTTGGAGAAAACCAAGTTTAAGAAGCTTTGTTAATGGATATTTTAGGAATAACAATCCCACACAGTGGGCTTACAAACTTAAGCCAAGTACTCAAGTCCAGTCTCAAGGACTACATGCTGTCTCAATCCCACACGGTGGGCTAAAAAACTCTTTGTCCAATGCACTGTTAGATACTCATGTGCATTGTCGCAATCCCACACAGTGGGCTAAAAAACCTAAAGTGTATAAGATTGTGCATGAGGTTTTAGAAAGGTCGCAATCCCACACAGTGGGCTAAAAAACGAAACACTGATAATCTATGCGAGCAGAAGCGGAAGGTTATAGTCGCAATCCCACACAGTGGGCTAAAAAACGAGATGATAGTTGTATCTATGGCATGCACTATCAAGATAGGAGAGAGGTCGCAATCCCACACAGTGGGCTAAAAAACTTGGCATTGTAAAAGGCTTTCCCTTCTCAGTTATAGGGTCGCAATCCCACACAGTGGGCTAAAAAACGTAGCCATGCTGAGGTATGTACATCCAGAAAACATTGGTCGCAATCCCACACAGTGGGCTAAAAAACATCAGTACCCACAACTATTCTTTGATCTCAAGAAATAGTCGCAATCCCACACAGTGGGCTAAAAAACCCCAAATCCTTACATGCTTGATCTCATTCTCTCTCAAGCATTTCACCAGAGGGCTACCCTCTTTAAATGAAGTTAATTTTCGGAAATTTTCAGTTCCCAAAAATGGGCTAAAAAAGTACAACTTATAAGTATTGGAACTCAATTATCCCCAAAGTACCTCATCAAAACATCAAAATGCCAAAGTGTTTTGATGCACACATAAAAGCTATATAGCCCTCTTCTCCTACAAACACAAACCCTATTCAGTTGTCAAGATAACAAGGGTCAGTTTCCTGACCCTCAGTTCCAGCTTGGTAGATAATCTACCACACTTTACGAGAAAATGCAAGAGTATAAAGAAACTCTTTGTAGCAGGTCTTCATCGTAGGGAGATCTTTTGCTACTTTTCAAACAGCTTCACTACTATATGAGACTTTCCTTTAATGTCTTTACTCTTTCCTTGAGTTCGGAAAGTATCATAAGAGCTTGCAGAGGTGTGGTGTGTGCTATGTCAATACTTTCAATGTGTTGTAAGATTTCCTGCCACTTGTGTTCTTTTTCTATATGGACGCTCTGTATATAAACCTTCTCAAGAAAAGGAACTTGGTACTCTGAGAGTATCTCTTCTGCACGCCTTATGACCTTTTCGGGAAGTCCTGCCATTTTAGCTACTTCTATCCCAAAGCTTCCTTCTGCTTTTCCTCGCGTGAGTCTGTATAGGAAAAGGAGCTTATCTTGGTTTTTGGATATGGCCATGTGATAGTTTTTTATACAAGGGAAGCGCTCCTCAAGCTTGGTGATCTCCAAGTAGTGGGTGGCAATAAGAGTCCTTGCTTTTATGTTTTCTGCTATGTATTCTAAAATAGCCTTACTCAGGGCTATGCCGTCATAAGTGGAAGTCCCCCTTCCCACTTCGTCAAGAATTATTAGGCTTCTTTCGTCCGCAGAGTTAAGTATGCTTGCCACTTCCAGCATCTCATTCATAAAGGTGGATACCCCCAACGCTAACATGTCTCCAGAACCTATGCGTGCGTGCAAAGAAGAAACTGTACCTATGCGTGCATACTCACACGGTAAGAAAGAACCCATATGTGCCATTAGGGTCAGTACCGCCACCTGCCTTATATAACTGGACTTTCCCGCCATATTAGGACCTGTGATGACTATGATGAGCTCATCTTCCGTTATGTGCGTATCGTTGGGAACATAATCCTTTACAAAGGCGCATATAAGTGGGTGTTTCCCTTCCTTTATCTCTATGACCTTTTCATCAGTAATTATGGGCTTTTTCCACCCCTGCTCAAGGGCTAAGTACGCCAAAGACTGAATGTAGTCTAAGTATCCTATCGCTTGGGCACTCTTTGCTATGTTTTCTACCTTTGAGAGCACCCTTTCCTTTAACTCTAAGAATATCTCGTATTCAAGGTCCTTTATCCTTGTTTGAGCGGAAAGTATTTTTTCTTCCATAAGGGAGAGCTCATCCGTGATGAATCTTTCAGAATTACTAAGAGTCTGTCTTCTTTTAAAATACTTAGGCACATGCTTGAGATTGGGTTTAGTGACTTCTATGTAGAAGCCCATAACTCTGTTGTAGCCTATCTTTAGGCTCTGAATGTTGGTTTCTTTTCGCAGTTTCTCTTCGTATTCTTTCACAAGCTTTTCGGAATTCCTCAGTATGTCCCTAAGATGATCAAGTTCTGGATGCACACCGTCCTTTATTAAACCACCCTCTTTTAGATGCAGTGGTGGATCATCTACAAGGGTAGTGTCTATGTCCAGTGCTATATCTCTGAGATCCTCCATATCTTGCAACTGCTCTTTTAGTACTTCAGAAGAGAAGCCTACATTCATGAGTTTTTCTCTAAGATCAGCTAATAAGAAAAGGGCTTTTTTTAGAAGGACAAAATCTTTCGGTGTTGCAAGATTTCCGCTTATTTTAGATGTAAGTCTTTCCAAATCCGGCATGTCCTCTAAAATTTCCCTTATCTGCAAAAGCAGTTCCCTTCTATTTATTAACTCTTCGACCGCAGATTGCATCTTAAGGATCCTTTCTTTGCTTCTGAAAGGATGCAGAATGTGAAACTTGAGCCTTCTTTTGCCCATTCCAGTGAGAGTTCTGTTTATGACGCTAAAGAGAGATATATCTTCGCGTCCTTCGTAACTCTCAAGAAGCTCAAGCCCACGCCTTGCCCTGTAGTCTATCCTAACATACCCTTCATCTGCATAAGGTCTTGGCTTTTTCACAAAGGGTGTAAAGCTCTTTTGAGTGTTTTTAAGGTAAAGGTAGGCACCTCCGCACGGGATTAGTTCTTCTTGGGATTCAAACCCCAAAGCCTTACTGTTGTATACGTTAAAATCCTTAAAGAGTACCCTAAGACCTTCCGTAAAGTAATCCTCGTCAAGCTCTGTCCTGTAAGCTTTTATAAGCTTCTCAAACTCAAAGTCTGTGCCCTTTTTGAGAAGAACTTCTTTTGGAGAAAACTTACACATAAATTCGTAGGCCTGCTCCTTTGAAAAAGCACCTGCAACAAACTCTCCCGTTGAAGGGTTAAGGTATGCGCAAAAGTACTTTTTACCTTTGTTGTATACGCACACAAGCCCAGATAATTCCTTCTCAAAGTAAGTACCCGGTGTTATAACTCTGATGACATCCCTTTTGACTATACCCTTTGCCTGACTTGCATCTTCTAACTGCTCACATATGGCTACCTTGTAGCCTTTGGATACGAGTCTGTTTATGTATGTGGAAGAAGAATGGTATGGCACACCGCACATGGGAATTCTTTCTCTTCCCTTACCGCTTGGTCTTGATGTAAGAACAAGGCCCAGTTCCTTAGAGCCTATGTGAGCATCTTCATAAAAAAGCTCGTAAAAATCCCCAAGGCGAAAAAGGAGAAGACAGTCTGGATAGAGTCTTTTAAAGTGGTGATACTGAGAGAGCATAGGCGTAAGGTCATCATCACTTGGCGTATTCCACATGTCTTGTCTCCCTTATAACCACTACCTTTATCTGTCCTGGGTACTCCATCTCTTCCTCTATCTTTCTTGCTATTTCTTTTGAAAGCATGTAGGCTTCCTCATCGCTTATCTCTTCAGGATTTACTATGATCCTCACTTCTCTACCTGCCTGCACCGCATAGGCGTTGGCTACACCTTTGAAGGACTTTACTATGCTTTCAAGCTTTTCAAGTCTTTTAAGATAGGTTTCCAAGCTTTCCCTTCTTGCACCAGGCCTTGCTGCTGATAGGGCATCTGCTGCGCAAACAAGAGCAACTTCTGGATATCTCACTGGCTCTTCGTTGTGATGAGCCCTTATGGCGTTTAGCACTGGGTCAGGTTCTCCGTACTTTTTGCAAAGCTCTATACCTATGTCTGTGTGAGATCCACCAAGCTCGTGGGATATGGACTTGCCTATGTCGTGTAAAAGTCCTGCCCTTCTTGCCATCTTGGCATCAAGCCCCAACTCCTCAGCCATAAGTCCTGCAAGGTATGCTACCTCTTTGGAGTGTAAAAGAACATTCTGAGAGTAGCTTGTCCTAAAGTACAGCTTTCCTATGTAGTAGTATAGACCGGGATTTATGTCGTAGAGTCCAAGCTCAACACAAGTTTCTTCTCCCATCTTTCTTATCTTATCATCCATCTCTTTCTTGACTTGATTTACTACCTCTTCTATACGCGCAGGGTGTATTCTTCCATCTTCTATGAGTATCTGCAAAGCTTCTTTGGCTATCTCTCTCCTTAGGGGATCAAAGGACGATATGGTTACTACATCAGGTGTGTCATCTATTATAAGGTCCACACCTGTTAAAAGCTCAAAGGTTCTTATGTTTCTACCCTCCCTTCCTATGATCCTACCTTTAAACTCGTTGCTGGGAAGTTCTACTGTGGTTGTTGTGTAGTTTATGGCTATTTCTGGTGATAATCTCTGTATGGCTGTGGTTATGACTTTTTTGGCTTCAAACTCTGCTCTCTCTCTTGTTTCTTCCTCTATTCGTTTGAATATCTTTATAGCTTCTATCTTGGCTTCTTCTTCTGCTCTCTTGAGAATTTCCGCTCTTGCTTCCTCCATACTCATGGATGCTATTCTCTGTAGCTCAAGCATTTCCTTCTGAATCAAAGACTCTATCTCTTTTTCTTTTTGGTAAATGCTGCTTAGTCTTTCTTCTGCCTCTTTTTGAAGTTTTTCAAGCTGTTTTTCTGCGTCTCTTATGTCCTTTTCTCTTCTGTATAGCTCTTCTTCTCTTCTTTCCAAAACCTCAAGACGCCTCTCAAGTTGGTGTTCCTTCTGCATAAGGCTTTGCTCTAATTTCTGGATCTGCGCCCTTTTTTCCCTGATCTCCTCTTCTACCTCCTTCCGTCTGTTTTCCAGTTCCTCTTTTATTTTTTCTGCTTCTCCTTTGGCTCTTGCAAGTATGCTCTGGGCTTCTTCTTTGGAGAGTCTTATGTATTTTTCTGCCTCTTCCTTAGCTATACTGAGAATTCTTTCCGCTTCTGCTTGAGCTCTTTGAACTATCTGCCTGGCTTCCATTTCCACTCTCTGTATATCTACCTGAGGCATCTCTTTTTGCTGGCTTTTTCCCAACAGTTTTGAAACCAAAAATCCTACCCCACCAGAGAGTAAAACCACTATAAATAAGACTAACAACACTTCAGCACTCATACCTTTTACCTCCTTTTAAGATGTATGATTCGGTGACCAGCACATCTACAGGCTGGTCCCATTCGTCTGTAGGTATCTCTTGCACCACTTGAAAACTGTAAGCTACTCCAATCTTTACCCCCATTATCTTTTGAAGAAGTCTGTCGTAATAACCTCTGCCAAAGCCTATTCTGTATCCTCTTTCGTCAAAGACCACTCCGGGCACTATGGCAAGCTCTACCTCATAAGGGGAAAACTCTTTTCCTCCCATTGGTTCTGGTATGCAAAAAGATCCGGGCTTTATCTGTTCTTGACTTGTAATGCTATAGAGTTTTAGCTCTTGTCCTTCCACCTTGGGAAGAAGAACTCGCTTTTTAAGAGAGAGAGACTCCCATATGAGAGAAGTGAGATCCGGCTCTTTCCTTATAGGGCAGTAAAGTAGGATATTTTTAGCTTCCTTGAACTCTTTGAGGCTTTTGAGCTTAGCCTTTATCTTTTCCGAGTATATACTTCTTTCTTCCTCGGTGAGGGTATCTCTTTTATTTAAAAATTCCTTTCTTAGCTCGCTCTTTTTTAGCAACTTCATCTTCCGCCTCCTTTCTCAGGAGGGGAAGGCAAGAAACCCACCCGTGTGGTGGCAGGAAGGCTCCGGTGGGCCCCAATCCCTATAGGTGGGTGCTCTCCCGGAACGCCCTTAGGACTGTTCCGGAGCCGAGCTCCCTACTGGCTCACCTTGTGGACCCCAAATTAAACCTCTCTACCACCAACAGGGCAGGCTCTATCTAAGTTTCGCACCAAAACTTTCCTCAAGGGAGCTAACCAATGCTTTTACAGCACTGTTAGCCTCCTCATCGGACATGGTACCTTCAAAGCTTCTGAATATCAACCTAAAACTCACACTTTTCTTGCCTTCCCCAACATCTGAGCCTGTGTAAATACTAAAAACTTTCACTTCTTCCAACTTCTCTTTGAGCATGTCCTTCATATGGAATATTAATTTATCCACAGGGGTGTCTTTGTCTATAACCAGTGAAAGGTCCCTTATGACTGGTGGAAACTTGGAGAAAGGTTTGTATCTTTTTTTACTTTCCTTAATAAGTGCCATTTTTAGCTCTCCAACAAACACATCGCCTTTTATACCAAGGATTTGAGTTATTCTGGGGTTTAGCTGTCCTAAAAAGCCGAATTTTTCACCCTTATGGAGAAGTTCCACCTGCAGTTTTGGATGTAAGAAGGAGTAAGAGGATAAGTTTGTTTCAAAACTAATGCCAAAAAGCCTACCCACATCAAGAAAGAGACTAAGAGCGTGATAGGGAGTGTAGTTTTCTTGTGGATAAAGCCTCTGAGTCCCTACAAGAAGAATGCCTAACCTATCTTCTTCTCTGTTAGAGAAATAAACTCTTCCTAACTCAAAAAGAGCCATATGGTAGTTATGCTGTCTTTGATTGTGCAAGCATGCCTTTATTAGAGAAGGTATAAGAGATGTTCTCATGTAGGCTTGGCTCTTTACGAGGGGATTGCTTATTTCTACACTGGGCTTTTCAATTCCCAAAAGCTCATACAAAGTTAAATCCTCAAAGGAGAAGGATATGACCTCAAAGAGTCCCCTGCTTTTGAGTAAGCACCTTACCTTGTCAAAGCGCTCATCTTTCTCAAAGGGCACGGACGGAAGTTTCATAACTTGGGCATCTAAACTGTCGTATCCTTTTATCCTTAGAACTTCTTCTATTATGTCTACATCTGTTTGTATGTCAAAGCTCCTGTGGGAAGGCACGTTAACTTCAATACCACATCTGAGAGGCTTGTTGGGAATGCACAGTCTGTTTAGTATGTCCGATACTTCCCTTCTGTCCATATGCTCACCAGCATACCTTCTGTACTTTTCTAAGCTCAAAAAGATGCTTTTGGGTTCGTAAGGTACAGGATACACATCTCTTAGGGCAACTAACTTGCCTCCTGCTATATCAAGGATAAGCTCTATGGCTTTATCCTGATACCTTTTTACACCCTCTATGTCTATGCTTCTTTCAAACCTGTAGGAGCTGTCTGTTTGAACGCTTAGTAATTTAGAAGACTTTCTTATCCTGTAAGGCTCAAAGTAAGCAGACTCTAAGAGGATTCTTTTGGTCTTACTGCTTACTGCGGTATTTTCAAGACCTATTACTCCCGCTATGGCTATAGCCTTCTCTTCATCCGCTATGACCAGGTTCTCCTCTGTGAGTTCCTTCTGAGTACCCATAAGTGTAAGTACCTTCTCACCCTGCCTTGCTTTCCTTACCCTTATACCGCCTTTTAGGGTATCTGCGTCAAAAGCGTGAAGAGGTTGTCCGTCGCGCAACATAATGTAGTTGGTTATATCCACTATGTTATTGATGGTTCTAAGACCGCATTGCCACAACCTTTTTCTTAACCAAAGAGGTGATGGTTTGACAGAAACACCTTCTATGAGAGCTCCTCTGTATCTTTTGCAGTCTGGGTCAAGTATCTGCACATCTATGTCTCCAAAGTCTTCAAAACTTACCGCCTTTTCCTCCTTTAGGTCTTTTCTAAATATGGCACACAGGTCTCTTGCCACCCCCCTTACACTAAGCATATCACCCCTGTTGGGAGTGATCTCTATCTCAAAGACATATTCACCAAAGCCAAGAAGGTCATAAGCGGATGTGCCGGGCTTAAAATCTTCCTGCACCTTAAGCACACCATCTGAATGGGACTCAAGCCCAAGCTCCTGTGTAGAAAGTAGCATACCTTCGGAAACAACACCATCAAAATCCCTCTTGCTTACGCACATGTTTCCAACTTTTGCATTAGGAAGTGCCACAATAACACCGTCTCCTGCTTTTACGCTTTTGTCTGCAGTGATCACCTTGGGATAGTAATGCCCACCTATGTCTATCTGGCAAACCACAAGGTTTTGTCTTGTTGGGTGTGGTCTTACATCAACTACTTTGCCAAAAACCACACCATCCATATCCACATGAAATTTATGTAGGCTTGTTTCCACACTTCTTAGAGTAAGCTCACGAGCTATGTCCTCTGGAGGAATGTCGCTTATGTCTATGAACTCAGAGAGCCAAGTGTAAGGGAATCTCATATAAACATTATAGTATAATGCTACTATGCACGGATACTTTGGAAAGTTTGGTGGTAGGTTCGTTCCAGAAACCCTCATGTACGCTCTTGAGGAGCTTGAAAGTCAATACGAAGAGATAAAGTCAGATAAGAGCTTTTGGGAAGAGCTAAACTATTACCTCAGGACTTACGCAGGCAGACCTACACCCTTATACTTTGCTAAAAACCTAACTGAATATGCAGGTGGCGCCAAGATATACATAAAGAGGGAGGACCTTTTGCACACGGGTGCTCACAAGATAAACAACACCTTAGGACAAGCTTTACTTACCAAAAGGATGGGCAAAAGGAGAGTGATAGCGGAAACGGGAGCTGGTCAGCACGGTGTGGCTACCGCCACCGCCTGCGCTCTTTTGGGACTTGACTGCACCGTTTATATGGGAGAAGAGGATGCAAAGAGACAAGAACTCAATGTCTTTAGAATGAAGCTCTTGGGTGCAAAAGTTCAAGTGGTAAAAAGTGGAAGTAAAACCCTAAAAGATGCCATAAACGAAGCTCTAAGAGACTGGGTTTCCCATGTGGAGACTACACATTACATAATAGGTTCTGTAGTGGGACCTCATCCTTTTCCTACCATAGTGAGAGACTTTCAGAAAGTAATAGGTGAGGAGGCAAAAGAGCAAATACTTAAGGCAGAAGGTAGGCTACCTGATGTGGTGATTGCATGCGTAGGGGGAGGTTCAAACGCTATGGGGATATTCTACCCTTTTGTTGAAGATACAGAAGTTAGATTAATAGGTGTGGAAGCTGGAGGATTGGGGCTGAGCAGTGGCAAACATGCTGCTTCAATAAATGGTGGAAGCGTAGGAGTTCTTCACGGTATGAAGTCTTACTTTCTGCAAGATGAAGAAGGACAGATCATGCCTACACATTCTGTATCTGCAGGTCTTGATTATCCGGGTGTTGGTCCAGAACATGCCTACCTTTTTGAGACCAAAAGGGCTCAGTATGTGTATGCCACTGACGAAGAAGCCTTAGAAGGTTTTAAGCTCCTCTCCAAGCTTGAAGGTATAATACCTGCCTTAGAGCCTGCTCACGCAGTATTGAAAGCGGTTCAAGTTGCCAAAGAGTTAGGTAAAGACGGTATTGTGCTTTTGAACCTCTCAGGAAGAGGAGACAAAGATATGTATCATGTTATGAATTTGCTCAAAAGATCTCCAAGCGAAGAGGACTAAGGCTTCTAATCTTTTTTAGCACCTCTCCCATGCGTGCGCTGTTCACCTTCAAAAGCGCATCTATTCCTCGTTTAGTCTTTCTGTATCTTCCTTTGACACCTAAACTTTCCAAAGACTTTCTTACATCTTTGGAAAAACTCGCCAAGATTATTTTTGAGAAAGGTGGCAAATTCTCTTCCTTTCTGCGTTCCCATTCCTTATCCAAGTAGTTTTCCCAATGGTTTCTTTTGATGTCCTCAAGTATGCTATGTTCAGCAAATAAAGTTTGTATCAAAAGCTTTTCTTTTGCCAAGGCTCTTGCCCTCCACACATACCTATAGAAGTTTTCTTCCGCATTGAAAAAGGGCACAGAAAGAAGGTTATCCGCACTTACTACCACCACAAGATGGTAAAAACCAGACAGAGTGGGATAAGTGCTAAAAGTAAAGTTTTCTCTAAGACCAAACAGGTTTTCCACCTCTTCCATCACTCTATCTATTCCAAAGCTTGAGCTTTCCACCACTCCACCACATTCGGGACACACCACCTCACTCTTAAAATTGCAGTTGGTACATACGAGTTGTTCATCATCTTTGTAAAGTGTCAAAAAGGTCTCACATACAGGACACATGCAAAGGCTCTGACATCTGGGACAGTAAGCGTAGCTGTATCCCTTTTTGTTAACTAAAAAAAGCACTTTCTTGTCAAGGAAATCCTCTAAGACCTTTAAAGTGTCCGCAGAGAATATCTCTTTTCCCTGTCTTTTTACCACCTGCACTTGTACATCTGATAAATACCGCTCCATCTGAATTCTTCCGGATTTTACCAGATGATAAGTCTGTATATCCATAGCGGGCGTGCATATGACAAAGGATGCACCCAGATACCTTGACCTCATATAGAGTAAGTTCCTCACATCTATGCCAGCCTTAGGAAGCTTTGTGTTAGTATCATCAAAAAGCGCTACCACTTTTACATTTCTGATAGGTGCAAGAAGAGACAGAAAGCTTCCCAAAACTACCTTGCTTTCTTCTTGAGCCTTAAACCAGTTTCTTATGAGCCTGCTTGGTTTTTCTTTGGAAGATATAATCAGAAGGTCATCACCAAAGGCACTTTTGAGCTCCCTCTCAAGATAAAAAAGAGTGGACAGGTTAGTGCAAACCACAAGGGAAGAAAAGCCTCTTTGTAGAGCATCGCCTACCGCGCTTTTGAGACTCTCTATTAAAAACTCAAAGCTACCCAAGATCACCTCGTTATTCTCAAGCTTTTTAATGAGTGGTCCAAAGGTTTGGGTTTTATTTTCTATATCTTGAGCCTCAGCTGGTGCAAGAATGCCCTTTTTCAGAAGGTAAGAGATGTCCCTACTGCTAAAGCCCATGTCTTCCAGCTCTTCTATGGACACATAACCACGCTCCTTTACAAGGTTCAATATGGTGAGTTTTTCCTCTTTTCTCTTCAAGTTTTTGAGACTTTTATAAGCTTCCTCAAAAGGAACATGGAGCGTAAGGATGGAAGGTTCTTCTTCAAGCACATTCCATCTTTTTTCCACTTTTAGAAAGCCTTTGTCTATTAGAAACTCCACCAACCTCCAACCAAACTTATTCTTCAAGAGATCTTTTTTAACACCGCCCTTAGAGATAACATACCTGATTACCTTCATACTTACTTTGTCCAGCCCTACAGTAAAACTGCCTGCAGGCACCACATAATCTTCCTGTTTTTCCACAAAATGCTTAGGAAGTAAGCTAAAAAGCACATACCAAGGATTGATGCCGTAAATTAAAGAAACTTCCTTTAGCGTCTCTATGACATCAGAAAGTATGAGGGGTTTTTTATCTGGAAATATGCACTCTAAAGACTGCTGAGCACTTTGGCTCAAACCAACCACTACCCCTGTGCGACCCAAAGAAGGTATCTTTACTCTGTAGCCTACGGGATCACCTTCGTAAGGAAAGTCCAGGGAGAGTATGAGAATCCTTCCGTTGCTCAGAGCAACCTTTAAATTCATTCTGGCATGTATTCCGCCTTTGATGTTTTTGTCTCCCAGAGGACAACCTTAACAACCCTCACCTCTCCAAGCAGGCCTGCTTCTTGAAGTTTCTTTTTCAGAAAATCGTAAAAGTATTTGGCTAAAGCCTCCGCAGTGGGGCAAAAGTCTACGGGAAATATTTTTAAAGCGCCATACTTTTCCGCAACCTCTTTCAACTCTTGGTATATGGGATCATTTATATCTATGATAAAACTGTGGTCTATGGTGTCTATAAGGTCCTTCAGTGCATTCTTCACATGGTAAAAATCCATCACCATATCTTGCTCGCTTAGGGTGTCTGAACCCAAAACTACTTCAAGGGTATAGCTATGTCCGTGAAGGTTCACACATTTATTTTGTGGTACTCCTTCTTTTTGGGTAAACTGTGCACCCCTTCCGTAGGTGAGGTTTTGCTTCCAAACCCTGTGTCCTGCTTCAAAGTTAAAGACCTTAGTTATCTGCCACTTCATATCACCACACCACTACCTTTTTTGCCTCTACTATAAGCTGAGCTATCTCTTCGTAGCTTTTGGCTATGCTTTCTGGAACTTTTATTCCCCTTGCCTGAGCGTCCTCCTTGCAGACAAACCACCCCTTTTTGGTAGGAATCCTCAGCACTCCGTCCTGTATAAGTATCACTATGTCCCTCTCTTCGTCAACAAGATCAGAGGAGAAGTCCCCCAGTTTTCTCACAAGCCACAGCGTGTTCACCATACGAAAACAGCCTCCGCGTCCTTTATAAGTTCCTTTATCTCCTCAGAGCTAATAAAGTTTACCTCCTTAACAAAGTCTGACTCTTTTAGTCCCCTCTCTTCTGCTGAAGTGTCCTCCACGAAGAGCTTTACATTAACATAGTCTATGTTTTCAAGTAGCTTTTCAAAGCCTTGTATTTCAAGCTTTTCTGGATGCCAGCGAGTCAAGGAGTAAACGCCATCCTTTATAAAGATAAAGTTAACCTCACTGTTTATACCTATAGCCAGACCTACTCGCAGAGCTTCGTGTGCTTTCCAAGAGAAGGGATCACCTTTTAGCAAAAAAACCACTTTTCTCATCTTCAGTTAAACACTATAACTTTATCATACTCGGGAAGCATTTTTGAAAGGTTGTATGTGGAACTGCTTTCAAAAAAATCCGCATGAGACGAGACACCCCTTTGATGTGCGGAGTGAGCGCAATAAAGAAGTCTCGCTCCCAAATCTTTTAAAATTTTACTTTCTGGTCTAATAAGGTAATACACACCGTTGCCAGAAAAGAACACCGCTACATCACCTCTTTTTGATAGAACTTTAACAAGGTTAATTAGCGTGCTAAAGTCCTTGGCAAAAGGATTGCTAGTCACCACAAAAAGAAACCTCATCTTAACTTTCTCACTATTATCTCCCATTGCCCTTCTCCTATCTGATTAACCGCAAGCACCTCCTGACCCTCTTCTCTCATGCTCTTGGGGACATTTTCCGCTGAAGGCTCATAATCTACTATCACTCTCAGAATCTGTCCTACTTGCATCTGCTCGAGCACGAGCTTGCTTTTAACAAAGGTAAAAGGACAAACATCACCCCTTATGTCCAGTTCTTTATCATACTTCATAAGATTATAATATAACACGGGCGATCCCATGAAAGACTCACGAATAATCAAGTACATCAAGTCCCTGATAAGAAATCACAAATACATGACAACGGAGGACATAATGCTTTTGTTAGAAAGATATTACGGTCTTCCTATAAAGATACCCTCTGTTTATTACAAGTACAGGAAGGTCATAAAAGAGTGCAGAAAGGAAGTTTACAAAGAGCGGAGGAAGAAAAGATGAAGTTTGACCTTGTTATATTAGGAGCAGGTAGTGGTGGATACGAGGCAGCTCTTTATGCACACAGAAGGGGTATGAAGGTAGCTTTAGTGGAACTATCACCCCAAAGCGTGGGGGGGAACTGTCTCAATAAGGGTTGTATACCTTCCAAACACATGAGACACGGAGCTTATCTTTTGGAGAAGTTCCAAAAGATGCATGGCTATGGGATAGTTCCAGGAGGTTTTGAAATTGACATAAAAGGGCTCAAGAGTGGTAGGGAGGAGATCATAAGGAGCATAAGGGAAGGTTTCAAAAAGTTTGCACAGCAGGTGGGTATACCCATATTTTACGGTAGAGGCGTGCTCAAAGACAGAAGGACTGTTTATGTAGAGGGAGAGGATAAAAAGATAAATGCGGACTTTATTTTACTTGCAACGGGTTCTTCTACCACAAAGGTGGGACAGCTATCTCCTGATCACAGGCGCATATACGATACGGACCAAATATGGGACATAGAGGCATTTCCCAAAAGACTACTCATTGTAGGGGGTGGAGCGGTTGGTGTTGAGTTTGCCTACATATTCAGGATGTACGGATCTCAGGTGATGCTTGTGGAGTTAAAAGATAGGCTTCTTCCATCAGATTACATACCCGAGGAGTCCTCAAGATACCTTGCAAGAAAGCTAAAGAAGTTAGGGGTAGATGTGAGGCTAAGGACATCTGTTGAGAATGTTCAAGAAAAAGATGGAGAGCTAAAGGTAATGCTCTCAGATGGCTCTCAGGTAGATGTAGACATAATTCTTTTGGGTGTAGGTAGAAAGCCCAACACGGAAGGCATAGGTCTTGAGGATGTAGGTGTTAAGAAGGATGATAGGGGATTTGTGCTGGTAAACGATTACTGTCAGACTTCTGTGGAAAACATATACGCCTGTGGAGACATAACCTCTCCTCTTATGCTGGCTCACAAAGCCATGTACGAGGGTAGAGTTGCGGTAAGCCACATGCTTGGCGATAGGGACATGAAGAGGAACGACCTTCTAATCCCTAAGATCATATACTCCGCTTACGAAGTTGCCTCTGTAGGGCTCACAGAAGATCAGGCGGAAGAAATGGGCTACTCTCCAAAAGTAGGAGTAGTTTCCTTTATTCCAAACCCTAAGGCTATGGACGATGGAGAAAATGAAGGATTTGTCAGGTTAGTGGTGGATGAAACTACGGGAGATATACTGGGTTGTCATATAGTGGGACCCCATGCAGGAGAGCTTATACATCAAGTAGTCCATGTTATGAAAGCAGGACTAAAGATAGACTTTCTCTCTAAGAGCATATACTCTCACCCTTCATTGTCGGAAGCCATAGGGCAGTCCGCTATGGAGGTTTACTTTGGACCTATATCTTGGGTAAAAGGAGGGAAAACATGAGGAAGTTTCTTGTGCTTTTATTGTGCTTTTTTGCCTTTTCTTACAGTATGGATGTGAAGGTGCTTACAAAGGATGGAAAAGTAAAAGTAATAAACCTTTCTCACTCAGACCTCAAGAGCCTCCAAGAACAAAGAGATATCCTCTATGTAGAGCCACCCAAAAAGCTCAGATTTCTTGACGATGTTAGTAGTAATTCATCTTATGTAGTTTGGGGAAGCGGAAACCAATCCATAATGATAAGCTACAACAAGCCTTTCTTTGGTTACATATTTGGTGCAAGTCTAAGCGGGAACGGATGTAGTCAAGATGGGCTTTTCTTTCAGTGTGCATCTTCAACTACTTTAAATATTAGCTCTGTAGGTTCCTACAGGCTGATTTTGGTAGGTGAGGGTATAAATTCTGAGGACATAGTAGGAGGTGAGAGAAAGTACCTTCTGGGCACTAGGGCAAGCCTTAGCGGAAAAACGGGTAAGGGTGTTGTAATAGGTATAATAGACTCGGGCGTAAACTTCTGCCATCCTGCTTTTAGAAATCCTGACGGGACTACAAGAGTACTTTTTTACAGAGACTATACGGGTATAGAGCTAAACGCCTCGCAGATAAACAGTATGATAAACAACGGTGTTTGCAATTACGATGATGAAGGGCACGGCACTGCGGTGGCTGGTGTGGCAGGTGGCTATTGGGCATCTACTAGATACAACAGTCCAGCAAAGGATGCCAAGTTCATAATATACAAAACCAACCTGCTGGATACAGATGTGATGATGGGGCTTGATTACATAAAATCTAAGACACAAAGCCTTAACATGCCTGCGGTAGTCAACCTGTCCTTAGGAACGCATCTTGATCCCCACGACGGCACTGGACTTTTAGATAGGTACATAGACCAGGTTTCTGGACCTGGCTTTGTAGTAGTAGTTTCTGCCGGGAATGAGGGAAGCGACAGAATACACGCAAGAATTACTTCTTCAAGCGGTAATGTGGGCATAAGCGCATCAAGCGTGGATATAGAAGGATGGTACACAAGAGGTTCCTCTTACAGGGTTCAGGTTTGCGATCAGTCTGGCACAAGCTGTGTGAGCGCAGAGCCAGGTAATATCGCTAACGCACAGGTAGGTACTACTCTCTGCTTTGCTTACATTGATAACACAACTCTTTCCTCACCTCTTAACGGTGATGGCCAGCTTTACATTCAAGTGTCTTGCACAAACCCAACAAACCTTATTCTCAGGCTTACCAGGCTCAGCCCAAGCGGTATTATAGACATGTGGCTTGAAGGAGAAGGTAGATTTACCAACGGTCAGGTAGATGACGGTTTTGGTGGCTTTTCTTATACTGTCTCCTCGCCAGGCACCTCAAAGAGTGCTATAACGGTGGGAGCCATAGGAGCCAACTACATAGGTTCATCTTACTTTGATAACTACGGCCGTATTGCTTTCTTCTCTTCAAGAGGACCAACAAGAGATAATAGGATAAAGCCAGATGTGGTTGCAGATGGATACTTTCAATGCACTGCAAACGCTAACTTTTCTAATACTTCAAACCCAAACCTTTGCGGATCAGTTGGTAGTGGATCTTACTATGTTGCTATGGCAGGCACATCTTTTTCTGCACCTGCGGTAGTATCTTTGATAGCCATGTACATGCAAGATCATCCTTCAGCAGACCCCATTGAGGTGAAAAATTGGCTTACAGGAAATGCCCTTTATGACACAGAAGGGACAGCTCCCAACATAGCTTACGGATACGGTAAGGCTGTGTGGAAGGAAACGCCATCAAGCACAGGCAGTTCAGGAGGCAGTAGTGGAGGTGGATGCTCTATGGTGAGCTCTGGTTCGCCTGTGAGCTTGTTCGCATGGCTTTTGATTCTTGTTGTTGCGCTACTCAGAAAGAGGTTTTTCATCTTTGTTTCATGAAAGCGAGTGTATTATAATATTACGAACACTTTAAAAGGAGGTGTAGTATGAAGAAGCTTCTGCTGGTGGCAGTAGCAGGACTTGTGGGTCTGTCTTTTGCTAACGAACAGCTTGCAAAGCAAAAGGGCTGTTTTGCATGCCACGACATCAAGGCTAAGAAGGTAGGACCCGCTTATGTAGACGTAGCTAAGAAGTATGCAGGAAAGAAGGACGCTGTTGATTATCTTGCCAAAAAGATAAAACAGGGTGGTTCGGGTGTTTGGGGTTCTGTACCCATGCCTCCTCAGAATGTAACAGACGCAGAAGCCAAACAACTTGCTCAGTGGGTGCTTTCTGTAAAATGATCTTTATGGGGGCACTATGCCCCCTCTATGGGATTACACCTGTTTATATTTCCAAAACACTTAGGACACAGGTCAAAGAAGACCAAAAGTCCCAAGCCTCCCAACATCATATTTATTTGTGTTATCACTAAGTTTTCTTGTCTTTCTGGTAGTATCTGGTACTTTTCCAAAAGAGCTCCACACATAGTTTTCCCTTCCTCATCTCCCAGTTTGTGAAACTGAAAGACCAGTCTGTTGGTTCTTCTGCACTTCATCCACTTGGGATTTAGGTCAAGGATCACAAAGTTGATCTGCACATTTTTATCTACAAGCTGTGCCTTCTGCAGGAGTTTTTCAAACTTTTCCTTTTCCGTCATATATTTCAAGATAGAGTCTTGCTACCTCTCTGGCAAGGTTATTCATCCTCCTTATGTACCTTGCCCTTTCCTGAACGGAGATGACTCCTCTGGCATCAAGTAGGTTAAAGGTATGGGAGCATTTCAGAAGATAATCATAAGCGGGAAGTACTAACTGTTCTGATAAAAGTCTCTTTACCTCACTTTCGTAAATGTCGTAGAGTTTAAAAAGTACCTCAGGTTCTGACTTTTCAAAGTTATAAAGACTCCATTCGTACTCAGCTTTTTTAAATACATCACCATAAGTGAGCCACTGGTTCCACTTTATTTCAAAAACACTTTCCACATCCTGCAGATACATAGCTATTCTTTCAAGTCCATAAGTGATCTCTACAGATATCTCCTCAAGGTCAAGCCCACCCGCCTGTTGAAAGTAAGTAAACTGGGTAATTTCCATACCATCAAGCCAGACCTCCCAACCAAGCCCCCAAGCTCCTAAGGTGGGAGACTCCCAGTCATCTTCTACAAATCGTATGTCGTGCTCTGATGGATCTATGCCCAAGGCTCTTAGACTCTCTAAGAATAATTCTTGTGGGTCCTCTGGGGAAGGTTTTAGGACGACCTGAAACTGAAAGTAGTGCTGAAGTCTGTTAGGATTCTCTCCATACCTGCCATCCTTTGGTCTCCTTGAGGGTTCTACATAGGCAACATTCCACCTTCCGGGACCTAAAACCTTCAAAAAGGTAGCAGGGTTCATAGTCCCAGCACCCGTTTCTATATCGTAAGGTTGCCACACAGCGCACCCCTTTTGAGCCCAAAACCTGTGAAGGTTCATAACTACGTCCTGAAAGTACATAAGGGTTATTATAACTTTAGTTCTTGGTATGATGTCTCCACTTATTATAGGTTTTCATGAGGTCATCTCTGTTTGTTTCAAGTTTGAGAGAAAGGTTCAAGAATCTCTCTGAGAGCTTAAGGTTTTTATAAAAAGCTCGTGGCTGTTTAGTTTTACATAAACTACTTGCGGTATGCCTTGGAAGGAATCAATGAACTGTCCTTTGTCGTAAGCTTTTACATAAAAAGTATCGAACCTCCCAAGTTTTATAAGTTTGTCCTCTTCGTAAAACCTTATGTCTCCGTAAGGGTATGGAAACTCGTAGTAGTAGAGAGTTTTATCTTTGTATATGTAAGCGCACTTGACCACTCCTTCGTAGTAGTCTCCCACAGAGGTAATCATAAACAGTTTGTCCTTTTCCATATAAAGGGTTTTTGCTGACAAAACCTTTCGTTGTATGTCCAGAAGCAGATTCGCTTCTTGCTTGAGTTTTTCACTATCTGCTAAAAGGTTTGTGGAGTTTGTCAAGAAAGAGTAAAAGCTGTAAGAGAGAACACCAAAAAGTATGCCAACGAGCATGAGAACAATTAATACTTCCAAAAGGGTAAAGCCCTTTTTATCTTTTAGGAGTGTAGATGTAGATCTGCGCTTTTCCATAAGAGTATGTAGTCTCCTCTATTTGTGGATAATCTTTAAGAGGTTCTTTTTTGACTTCAAGGTTCTCTTTTTGATTAAGTATGAGCTTGTTGTTCAAAATGAGCATGTCTGTAAATAACAGCTGTGATTCGTAGTAGTTCTTCCTTGCGTTTGAAAGCAGGTCAAACAGAACACTGAAAAATACGCCTAAAAGTACTGTTGCAACGAGCACTTCCAAAAGGGTAAAGCCTTTAGAGTTTCCACACATCTATGTCATCATCTGTACCATCTTTACCATCTGGACCCATAGATTTTAGCTCGTAGGGATGTCCTACACCTGGTGAGAGGTATATAAAGTCCCTGTCCCAGCCATCTTTGGGCACTTTATCCAAGTATTGCCTCCACCTTTGTGGTATGGGTGGTGTTGTAGGTTTTTCCACAAGAGCCTTTAGTCCTTGTTCAGTGGTTGGATAGAATCCGTTATCTATCTTGTACTGTTCAAGGGCATCTTTTATAGCCTTCATCTGGATCTTTGTAGTTTCTATCTTGGCTTCTTCTACTCTTCCTGTGATCCTCGGCACCACTATAGCAGCAAGCAAGCCAAGAATTACTATAACTACCAAAAGTTCTATGAGTGTAAAACCCTTTCTCATAAAAAACTATTTTATCAGTTGAGCATGGCAAGAATCTGGTGTTTTAATAGGTGTGCAGGTTTGTAATCTGGTGCAAGTCTTATAACATTTTCAAGCTCATCTAAGGCATCTTTAAACTTACCCATGGCAAGGTAAACACGTGCCAAGTTCATGTGGGGATAGTGTCTTGGTTCGTAATTTCTTGCGGTTATGGCCCTTTTGAGCCAAGGGATAGCTTCTTCGTACCTGCCCAGCGCTATAAGATAAGACCCTATGTCGTTGTAAGGGTTTCCCAAGTCAGGGTCTAACTCTATGGCTTGTTTGCAAAGTTCTATAGCTTTTTCGTAATCCCCCAACATGCTGTAAGCCCATCCAAGGAAGGTATAAGCTATGGCAGTAGGATACATCTCTATGGACTGCTCGTATAACTCTATTGCTTTTTTGATATCCCCCATCATGTGATAAGCGTACGCTTTGTTAAAAAGTTCTTGCGCATCCTTCCTGAGGTCTTCCATAGGAGCTCACCTCCTTCTACTTAATATAATCCTTTTAGAAATGTTGACAATATATCACTAAACTATTCCCACTCCCTATCTCTATAAAAGTCCTCCATCTTCTTAGGAATAGATACTTGCAAGCCAAAGAGCATTTTCATCTGCAGTGCATTATAAACAGCCTGTCCTTTAGCGGTATTGTTAAAAAATACATAGGTAGGTTTGTCTCCCAACTTCTTTATCTTGCTTTTAATTTTTTTTAGCTCTTCAAGAGAATAAAGGTAGTCATAAGGTTTCAGCGGATCTCTTCCGTGAAGTCTTACATAATTTATATCACCTGCAGACACCCACGGTCCTACTAAAAACTTGCTGTCTTTTGGTGCGTCCGTATTAACAAGTGAAAAACCCTGCTCCTCAAGAAAGCTATAAAAGTCTGCACTCCTAAAGCTTTTACTTCTTACTTCAATGACCTTCTGTACGCCTCTAAAATCTTTAGAGAGTTTTATTAGATACTCTAAACTTTCTTCCCTTCGGTGAAAACTCTCGGGAAACTGGAAAAGTATGGCTATAAACCTGTCCTCTTCAAGCAATGGCTCTATACTGTAAAGGAACTTCTTAGCATCTTGGCTTGTGTAGTTTCTTGTATGGGTAAAGGTTCTGTGAGCTTTTACAGAAAACTTCAACTCTTTTGTCCTTAATATGAGGCTCTTTATGGTCCCTCTGCTGGGAAAAGAGTAAAAAGAGAAGTTTAGTTCTACTACATGAAAAAATTTAGAATAGTAGACTATAAACTCCTCTTTTTTCAAAGTAGGGGGATAAAACACCCCCCTCCACTCTTCGTAAGAAAAGCCACTACATCCCACATAAACCTTCAAGGTATGAACTTAGATTTGAAGTCTTTAAGAGCATTCTCTATCTTTCTTTTGAGGTCATCATCTAAAGCCTTTTTCTCCTTTATATCTTTGAGTACATCTGGCCTCTCTCTGTCCAAGTAGGCGTAAAGTTCTTTTTCAAACTTTCTCACGGCCTCAACGGGTATGTCATCAAGATATCCATTTGTGCCTGCATATATGGCTACTATCTGTTTCTCCACAGGTATCGGACTGTAGGGTTCCTGTTTGAGAAGTTCTACGAGCCTGAGTCCCCTGTTTATGGTTTGTTGGGTTGCTTTGTCAAGTTCAGAAGCGAACTGTACGAAAGCTTCTAACTCTCTGAACTGAGCAAGATCAAGCCTAAGAGTACCTGCTACTTGTTTCATAGCCTTTATCTGCGCTGCACCTCCTACACGAGAAACGGAAAGGCCTACATTTATGGCAGGTCTCACACCCTTGTTAAAAAGGTCTGGCTCTAAGTATATCTGTCCATCCGTTATGGATATAACGTTGGTAGGAATGTATGCTGCCACGTCTCCCGCTTTTGTCTCTATTATGGGAAGAGCAGTCAGTGAGCCTGCTCCAAGTTCGTCGTTTAGTTTAGCAGCGCGCTCCAAAAGCCTTGAGTGCAAATAAAACACATCTCCAGGGTATGCCTCTCTTCCGGGGGGTCTTCTCATAAGAAGGGAAAGCTGTCTGTAAGCTTCTGCGTGTTTTGAGAGGTCATCGTATATAACAAGGGCGTGTCTTCCTGTGTCTCTGAAGTACTCACCTATGGTACATCCTACAAAGGGGGCAAGATACTGCAAAGATGCTGGGTCTGTTGCAGAAGCTACCACCACGCATGTGTATTCCATAGCTCCATGCTTTTCAAGAAGTTCTATGATCCTTGCGGTAGTTGAACGCTTCTGTCCTACAGCTACATATATACAATAAACATCCGTATCCTTTTGGTTAAGTATAGTATCTATACATACAGTGGTCTTTCCAGTTGACCTATCACCTATAATGAGCTCACGCTGTCCTCTTCCTATGGGGATCATGGCGTCTATGGCTTTTATACCTGTTTGAAGGGGTTCGTGAACAGACTTTCTTTTGACTACACCGGGCGCTATCTTCTCAACTGGTGATCTATATTCGTACTTTATGGGACCCTTTCCGTCAAGAGGGTTTCCAAGAGGGTCTATAACTCTGCCTATGAGTCCTTCACCTACAGGGGCATCAAGTATCCTTCCAGTCCTTTTTACTATAGAACCTTCTCTTATACCGCTTTCACTTCCAAGGATTATGATACCCACATTGTCCTCTTCTAAGTTAAAAGCAAGACCCATAACTCCACTATCAAACTCTACAAGCTCGTTTGCCATCACATGATCAAGTCCGTAAGCTCTTGCAACACCATCACCCACATAGTAAACTACTCCTATCTCTTCCATCTTGGCGCTTGCTTCGAAACCTTTTATATGTTCTCTCAGAAGTTGCAAAGCCTCTTCGTAGGTAAGTGTTGCCATAATAAACCTCCTTGTATAACTTTATAAAAATTATACCATGCTGATCCGTATAAGCTTAGAGGATTTTTTTCTAATAAAGGACCAAGAGGTAGAGTTTGAAAAGGGTCTGAATGTGATCACTGGTGAGTCTGGCACAGGGAAGTCTCTAACGGTGTCATCTCTACTTTTCCTCATGGGTCAGCAAAATGAGTATCCAGAAGGAACAGCGGTTGAGGTGGAATTTTTCAAAGATGGAGAGCACATTGTTGTCAGGAGGGAGATAAAGAAGGGTAGAAGCAGGTATTATCTGAACGGTGTGGGAAGCGTGCAAAAGGTAGTAAAGGACATAGTTTCTCAGATGGTGCTCCTTCAAGGACAGAACGACAGGCTAAAGATCCTCAGAAGAGACTTTCAAAGGGATACCTACGATAGGTTTTCGCAAGTGATGGAGCTAAGGAAAGAGTACGAAGTGCTTTACTCAAAACTTGAAGAACTCAAAGAAAAGCTAATGGATTGGACCCAAAGACAGCGTGAAAGAGCCATTAGGCTACAGATCCTGCGTGAGGAGCTAAGAGACATACAGAGCGTTGGGCTAACCGCTCAGGAGTATGAAAACATAAAAGAAAGACTAAGCATGCTAAGCAGTATGGAAAAGATAAACACGCTTGTAGGGCGCGCTCTGTCTAATTTTGTGGAAGGTGGGCTTATAGACAAACTGCTTGACCTGAAAAAAACCGTTGCACAGCTGTCCCTTTACGATAAATCTCTTGAATCCTTTGTAAGAAGCGTAGAAGGTATGGTGGAAGAACTGAGATATTTAGAACGCACCCTTCGTACCAAACTTCTTGATCTGGACTCTCAAGAGATAAACAGGCTTAACGAGAAGGTCTATGAGGTACAAAAACTTGAAAGACGCTACGGTATGAACTACTCAGAAATACTTAAATACGCAAAAAGCCTGCAATCCCAGATAAAAAGCTTAGAGGAAGAGGAAGACAAAAGCCTTTTAGAAGAGCAAATCCTGGAACTTACAGAAAAGTTGAAACATTTAGGCCAAATACTATCAGAGAGGAGGCTCTCTTATAAAGATGCCTTTGAAAGTAAGGTAATGGAAACACTCAAAGACATAGGTTTAGAAAAGGCGGTTTTTAAGGTGAACTTTATATCCCAAGAGGGAAGATACGGAAGTGAGGACATAGAGTTCCTCTTTTCATCTTACGGCAGAGATGAAAAACCCTTAGAGGAGGTAGCCTCTGGGGGAGAGGTTTCAAGATTAGCTCTTTCTCTGTTTCTTTTGTCTCCATCTACAGAGACTTATGTGCTTGATGAGATAGACACGGGTATAAGCGGAGAAGCGTCTGTAAAGCTTGCAAGATTGCTCAGAAAGCTCTCCGAAAGCATGCAAATCATAGTAATAACCCACTCTCCTGCTATAGCGAGCGCTTCTCACAGACATATTCTGACTAAAAAAGAATTTATAGGCAACATGGCTTTTGTAAGGATAGAAGAGTTAAAAGGCGAAGACAGGATAAAAGAAATAGCCCGTCTAATGGGTATAGTTTCAGAAAAAACCGTAGAGAGCGCAAAAGAGCTGATACGGGAAGTAGTTTATAATTTATAGCCATGTTTTCCACTGACGAGATAAGAGAACTGTTTCTTAGCTTTTTTGAGAAGAGAGGGCACACAAGAGTAAGAAGTGCTCCGTTAGTACCTGAGTCTGACCCCACACTCCTTTTTGTGAACGCAGGCATGGTGCCTTTCAAAAATGTCTTCTTGGGTATAGAAAAAAGACCCTATACAAGAGCTGTGTCTTGTCAGAAGTGTTTGCGCGTTTCTGGAAAGCACAACGACCTTGAGAGTGTAGGTTATACTTCCAGACATCACACCTTTTTTGAGATGTTGGGCAACTTCTCTTTTGGAGATTACTTTAAGAAGACAGCTATAGAGTACGCATGGGAGTTTGTGACAGAACATCTCAAACTACCAAAGGAAAAACTCTACATAACAGTATTCAAAGATGACGAAGAAGCCTACAGAATATGGACAGACCACATAGGTCTGCCAGAAGATCACGTATGGAAGATGGGTGAGGAGGATAACTTCTGGCAAATGGGAGAAACAGGTCCTTGTGGTCCCTCTTCGGAGATACACTACGATAGAGGCGAAGGTGAAGGCGGTGAGAGGTATCTGGAGATATGGAATCTCGTCTTCATGCAGTACAATAAAGATGAGAAGGGAAATCTAACGCCCCTTCCTAAGCCTAACATAGATACAGGAATGGGACTTGAGCGTATAGCCAGTGTACTACAGGGGACCAAAACCAATTACGAAATAGACATTATAAGACCTCTTATAGCTTTTGGGGAAGAGCTATCTTCAAAAACCTACGGTGAGAGTTTTGAGACAGATGTGGCATTAAGAGTTATAGCGGACCATCTTAGGGCTATCACCTTTGCCATATCTGACGGTGTTCTGCCTTCTAACATAGGCAGGGGATATGTTATAAGAAGAATTTTAAGAAGGGCTTTAAGGTATGGCTACAAACTTGGCATACAAGAACCTTTTATGCACAAGGGTGTAGATCTGGTCGTAAGTATTATGAAAAGAGCTTATCCAGAACTTGAGCAGAGCGCAGACTATGTGAAAGGTGTTGTAAAAGCGGAAGAAGAAAGGTTTATACACACTCTCAAAAACGCCATGCCAGTGGTGGAAGAGATTATGGAAAAATCCATACAAGACCGTGTTCTGAAGGGTTCCGATGTTTTCTCCCTGTATGATACTTACGGCTTCCCTTTAGACATGCTTGAAGATATGGCAAAAGAACGAGGTCTCGTCATAGATATGGAAGGCTTTAAGAAGGAAATGCAGGTGCAAAGAGAGAAGGCAAGAAAACACTTCAAGATATCTTCCAAAGAGGTAAAACCCATCTATCAGCATCTTAAGGATCTGGGCAAAACCTCCAGATTCGTGGGCTACAGTCAGCAGTCTACCATTAGTAGGGTCATAGCCATAGTCAAAAAAGACGAGCTGGTATCAGAGCTTAAAGAAGGTGAGGAGGGAGAGATCCTTCTTGCGGAAACACCCTTTTACCCAGAGGGAGGAGGACAAGTAGGTGATAGAGGACTCATAAAGGGAGAGAGCTCTTATTTTGTAGTAGATGATACCCAATCACCTGTTGAAGGAGTAATCTTACACATAGGAAAGGTGATAAAGGGAAGTATAAAGGTTTCAGACGAAGTTTATGCCAGTATTGATGTGGAGAGGAGGGAAGATATAAGAAGAAATCACACTGCTACGCACCTTCTTCACGCTGTGCTCAGGCAAACCATAGGTGAGCATGTGCGTCAGGCTGGTTCTTTGGTAAGCGATCAGTACCTCCGATTTGATTTTACTCACTACGAAGCTTTAAGTTGGGAACAGATCGCCCTCATAGAAGAAAAGGTAAACGAACACATACGCAAAAACTACGAGGTAAACATCCAGGAGATGGACTACGAAAAGGCTATAAAAGAAGGCGCTATAGCTATCTTTGAGGAAAAGTACGGCGACAGAGTAAGAGTAATAACGGTAGGTGATGTTTCAAAGGAACTGTGCGGAGGAACTCATGTAGACAGAACAGGAGACATAGGGTATTTCAAGATCATATCAGAGTCTTCTGTGGGTGCCGGAGTAAGAAGGATTATAGCAAGAACGGGAAGATGGGCGGTGAAGCAAGCCTTTGAAGAGCACAAACTTCTTGAGGATCTTAGTGCCACCTTGGGCGCAAGGCAGGAAGAACTTCTTGACGCCGTTGAAAGACTACAAAGGCAGATAAAAGAAAAAGAGAAAGAATTAGCTAAACTAAAGGAACTTCTTTTAAAGGAGAAGATGAAAAGGGAACTCAGGGAGGAAGATGTAAAAGGTATAAAGCTCTATTGGGCTATTTTTGAAGATGTAGACGTTGATGATCTTAGGGGCTCTGCAGATGCCATTAGAAACTCTTGTGGAAACTGTGTAATTTTCTTGGTAAGTAAAAAAGGCGATAAACTCTCTACACTGTTGGCGCTTTCCAAAAATCTTACTAAAAAGCTATCAGCCAAAGAGATGATAAAGGACATAGGAGCTCTGTTAGGAGGTGGTGGAGGTGGAAGAGAAGACTTGGCTCAAGGAGGCGGCACAAAGGTAGAGGCTATAAGCAAGGCTGTTGATAGACTAAAAGAACTGATATATAATAGCACCTTTGCGGAGGTATAACAATGAAAAAGGGTATTCATCCAGAGCTAAAACCCACAACTTTCGTGTGTGGATGTGGAAACACTTTCACTTTGCTTTCCACAAAGGGTGGTACTGTTTATCTTGAAACTTGCAACATGTGCCATCCTTTCTATACAGGTAAGCTTAGAATAAAACCTTATTATCTTGAGCTTACAGGAAGTGCAAAAGAGGAGTGATGCTTCCTCCAGAGTTAGAAAAAAAGTTAGAAGCTTTAGAGAAGAAGTACGAAGAGATTCAAAATAAACTGACCTCTCAGGAAGTGCTTCAGGACAGAAGGGAGTTTGCAAAGCTCAGTAAAGAAATAAAGGACATAAGGGAAGTTGTAGAAACCTACAGGAAATACAAAAAGATACAGAAGGACCTGGAAGATGCTAAAGAACTTCTAAAATCTGAGGAGTTTGAAAAACTGGCTAAGGAAGAGATAAAGAGGTTAGAAAAGGAGGCGGAGGAAACAGAAAGGCGTTTAAGAGTGCTTATGCTACCAAAGGATGAAAGGGATGAAAAGAATGTGATCATAGAGATAAGGGCGGGAGTAGGTGGTGAAGAAGCTGCTCTTTTCGTAGCAGACTTACTTAACATGTACCAAAAGTATGCGGAAGAGAAGGGGTGGAAGTTCACCATACTTAGTGCCAACAGAACTGGGCTTGGCGGATACAAAGAAGTCATAGCGCTTGTAGAAGGGCAAGGAGCTTATTCAAGGCTCAAATACGAAAGCGGGGTACACAGAGTCCAAAGGATACCTCGTACCGAATCAGGAGGAAGAATACACACATCTACTGCAACTGTGGCAGTTCTTCCTGAGGTGGACGAAACGGAGCTTGAAATAAACCCACAGGACCTTAAGATAGAAACCTTTAGGGCAAGTGGTGCAGGAGGGCAGTATGTGAACACAACAGAGACCGCGGTCCGGGTAACTCACATACCTACAGGTATAACAGTTGTCTGCCAAGATGAGAGGTCCCAGTTTCAAAACAAGCAAAAAGCTCTAAAGATACTCTATGCAAGGCTCAAAGACTACTACGAAAGACAAAAGGAGGAAGAGATAGCCAAAGAAAGGAAAACACAGGTAGGTACAGGGGAAAGAAGTGAGAAAATAAGAACATACAACTTTCCACAGGGCAGGGTGACAGACCACAGGATAAATCTTACTCTTTACAAACTAAGCGATATACTTGAAGGAAAGCTTGACGAAATAATAGAAGCTCTAATACAGCATGACATAGACGAAAAGCTCAAGGTTCAGGTGTAAACTATGGACCTTCACACAGTTTTTCTTCATCTTGCGCTAATTCTTTTTCTTGGTCGCATCGTGGGAGATACTTTTTCCAGACTTGGCATACCTTCAGTTATAGGCGAGATACTCGTAGGGATACTTTTAGGCAAAAGTGCGTTGGGTATCATAGAGCCTAACGAGATTATAAAACTTCTTGCAGAGATAGGCGTGATACTTTTGCTTTTTAATGTGGGTTTGGAAGCTGACTTACAGAGGCTAAAACAGGTAGGTATTTTTGCCTTTCTTGTTGCCTTTGTAGGAGCTTTTTTACCTATGGCTCTAGGAACCATCATCTCTTATTACTTTTTAAACCTTCCTCTACTGACCAGTCTTTTCATAGGGGGAACACTAACCGCAACCAGCATAGGTATAACCGTAAAAGTGCTTGAAGAACTTGGTAAGATGAAGGAACGGTTTGCTCAGATAGTGCTTGGTGCTGCGGTGCTTGATGATGTATTAGGTGTGGTTCTCCTTGCAGGACTTTACGAGTTCTCAAAAGGAGGTGTAGTAAAACTTGATGCTACAACCACACTGATGCTTTACATAACCACATTTTTTATACTTTCTCCCATACTTGCGCAAACATTGGCAAAGATTATACAGACTTTATCGGTGTTTCTTCGTACAGAAGACTTTATACCACCTGCAGTATTATCCCTTATCTTCCTCTTTGCCTTTTTGGCACATAAAGTAGGCTCTCCAGAGATACTGGGAGCTTTTACCGCAGGCCTTGCTCTCTCAAGAAGTTTCTCTTTACCTTTTGCTCTTCTTCCAAAAACTGATGAGAAATTGACTCACAAAATAGAGCAGACCATCACACCCTTGGTGTGGATACTAACACCCATATTTTTCGTCTATGTGGGACTTGAGATGAACCTAAGAGTCATAAACCTTAGCTCTTATATGTTTTGGCTTATGTCTTTCCTTATACTTATGGTAGCAGTTGCAGGTAAAGTCCTTAGTGGTTTTATAGTCAAGGGAAGTTTAAGGGAAAGGCTTCTTGTAGGATTTTCCATGCTACCCAGAGGTGAGGTGGGTCTTATATTCGCAGAGCTTGGAAGGAAGTCTGGCGCTTTTGATCCACTTGTTTATGCCATGACAGTATTTGTGATAGGAATAACCACCTTCCTTTCCCCTGTTGCCCTCAAGGTTTTACTGAGAATTTCTTAAACCCATCTTCACAAAAGTTTTATATTTTATACTTTTATATTTCCGAAAAAGTGGAGGTTTCGTTATGACAAGGAAAGGAGCGGACATAGTTATAGAAGTTCTGAAAGAGGAAGGTGTTGAGTACATATTTGGACACCCCGGTGGTGCCATAATGGAGGTCTACGATGCTCTCTACAGAGACGGAGGCATAAAGCACATACTTACAAGGCATGAACAGGGCGCAGGACACATGGCAGAAGGTTACGCAAAAGCTACAGGAAAAGTAGGTGTTGCCATGTCCACATCAGGTCCGGGTGCCACCAATTTGGTGACCGCAATAGCAGATGCTTATATGGACTCTGTTCCGGTGGTTTTTATCACAGGACAGGTGCCTACGCATCTTATAGGAAACGATGCCTTTCAGGAGGTGGATATAGTAGGTATCACAAGACCCATAACTAAGCATAACTTTTTAGTAAAGAGGATAGAGGACCTTCCTTTGATACTGCGCCAAGCCTTTTACATAGCAAGGACAGGAAGACCAGGACCAGTGCTTGTAGATATACCCAAAGACATCACCCAAAAGCTCTCTGATGTAAAAATTCCCTCCTTAGATGAAGTAAAGAACTCTCTGCCAGGCTACAAACCCCACACAGAAGGTAATCCCCAACAGATAAAGAAAGCAGCAAAGCTCATCATGTCCGCAAAAAGACCCGTTCTCTATGTGGGAGGTGGTGCGGTTCATTCAGAGGCTCAAAAAGAACTTGTGGAGCTCGCAGAGCTTATGAAAATACCCGTTACTACCACCAACATGGGCAAGGGTGCTTTCCCAGAGCTACATCCTCTGGCACTTCACATGCTTGGTATGCACGGCACATACTACGCTAACATGGCGGTTTATAACTGTGATCTTCTTATTGCGGTGGGTGCAAGGTTTGATGACAGAGTCACAGGAAAAATAGAGGAGTTTGCTCCTCAGGCGAGTATCATACACATAGACATAGACCCTGCATCCATATCCAAGAACATAGTGGTGGATGTTCCCATAGTAGGTGATGTGAAGGTAGTCCTCAGAAAGCTCATTGAAGAGATAAAAAAAGAAGGTGCCAAGATCCTATTCCCAGAAGAGAGACAAAAGTGGATAGAGCAGATAGAAAAGTGGAAAAAGCTACACCCCCTCACTTACAGAAACTCTGATAAAGTCATAAAACCCCAGTATGTTATTGAAGAAATATGGAAAGCTACCAAAGGAGATGCCATTATAGCCACAGGCGTGGGACAGCATCAGATGTGGGCTGCCATGTTCTACAAGTATTCATTCCCAAGACAGTTTATAAACTCGGGTGGTTTGGGAACTATGGGTTTTGGTCTTCCTGCAGGTATAGGTGCTAAGATAGGAAGACCAGAAAAAGAGGTTTTTGTGATAGACGGTGATGGTTCTTTTATGATGACTATGCAGGAGCTCATAACTGCGGTGCAGTACAAAGTGCCTGTAAAGATAGCTATAATAAATAACGGATACTTGGGGATGGTACGTCAGTGGCAGGAACTTTTTTACGAAAAGCGCTATTCAGAAGTAGACCTTAGCATACAACCTGATTTTGTAAAACTTGCAGAAGCATGCGGTGCGGTAGGCTTTAGGGCGGAAAAACCCAAGGAAGTGAGAGAGATAATTGAGGAAGCTATGAAGATCCAAGACAAACCTGTACTTCTTGACTTTCATGTAGACAGAGAAGAAAATGTCCTTCCTATGGTTCCGGCGGGCAAGTCTTACAGGGAGATGATCCTCGAAGATGGGAAGAAGAGCGTTGATGCAGACACCATGTACCTTGTAGGGTAAGGAGGTATCTGTAATGAATGAACTAAACTCAATTAAAGCTCCCACGCCTATGCTCAGAGAGACAAAAAAAGGTAGTGTTAGAAAACACATAATAACACTGCTTGTAAGAAATGAACTTGGTGTTTTGGCAAGGATAGCCACGCTTATAGCTGGCAAGGGTTATAACATAGAAGGTCTATCAGTTGGTGAGACGCACGAAAAAGGACTCTCCCGAATGACTATAGAGGTTATAGGAGACGATGTAGTAATAGATCAAGTAGTAAAACAACTTAGAAAGCTCATAGACACTATAAAGGTAAGGGATCTAACAGATACGCCTCATATAGAGAGAGAGCTTGCTCTTATCAAGATTCACACCTCCACACCCAGAGCCAGGGACGAGGTGCTTAGGATTACCGAGATATTCAGAGGTAGGATAGTGGATGTATCCCAAAGCACCTATACTGTTGAAATAACAGGTACAGAAGACAAGATAAACGCCTTTTTGGAACTTGTAAAACCCTTTGGCATAATGGAAATGGCAAGAACCGGTAAGGTAGCACTAAAGAGAGAGATGGCAAACACTGAGGAGGATGCATCATGGAAGTGATTTCTTACAGGGAACCTTACGAATCTATAAAAGACCTTCCTGTTGGGATCTTTGTTTTTGAAGAAGACTTTGGGCATCTTGAGTATGCGGGAGAGTTAGCAAAAGTTATAGAAAAAATCCTCTCGGTGGAGGACTTCAAGGGTAAGGAAGACACCATAGCTAAGGTGCCTGTGTTAGATGGAGATAAGGTAAGAACTTTCTATGTAGTAGGGCTGGGCAAAAAGGACAAGGTTAGCTTTGACGATTATAGAAGGGCATCTGCTATCTTTGTTAAGAGGCTCAGAAAGGACAAAGTTCCTACCGCACACCTTTACGCAGGGGAGAACTTGGATTACAAGAGAAGCAAAGCCATAACCGAAGGGCTCTTGCTGGGAAACTACAGCTTTGACAAATATAAAACCAGCAAAGAGAACTCTTTTCGTGTAGATAAAGTGATGCTCTACGGTGGAGATAAAGAAGGTATAAGGGTAGGTACTGTTTTTGCAGATGCGCAGACCTTTGCCAGAGACTTGGTAAACGAACCTGGAAATGTAATAAATCCCATAACACTTGCAGAGATAGCACAAAAGCTCGCTCAGGATTACGGGCTTGAATGCAAAATTTACGATGAGAAGCAGATTCAAGAGATGGGTATGCACGCTCTTTGGAGCGTAGGTAAGGGTTCTTCCACACCTCCAAGGTTCATACACCTAACATACAAACCTCAGGGAGAGCCAAAAGACAGAATAGCTCTTGTGGGTAAGGGGCTTACCTTTGACAGCGGTGGGCTCAACATAAAGACTGGCGATTACATGAGGACTATGAAGATGGATAAGTCTGGAGCTTGCGCTGTTTTGGGTATAATGAAGGCTCTTGCTCAGCTAAAGCCTCAAATAGAAGTGCACGGTATAATTGGTGCTGCGGAAAACATGCCAAGCGGTAGCGCATACAGACCCGATGACATCATAAAAACTATGAGCGGAAAGACCATTGAGGTGGACAACACAGACGCAGAGGGAAGGATCACACTTGCAGATGCACTTCACTACGCTTCCAACCTTAAACCCTCTTACATCATAGACATGGCAACCCTTACAGGAGCTTGCATAGTAGCTTTGGGAGAGTACACTGCGGGGCTATTTACCAACGACGATGAGTTTGGAAACAAGCTTTTTGAAATATCTAAAGAGACGGGGGAGAGACTTTGGAAACTTCCCATGGATGACAAAAAGCTAAAAGAGAAGATAAAAAAGTCCGATGCGGACATAGTAAATACAGGTGGTAGGTACGGAGGTGCTATAACCGCAGCCATGTTCCTTGAGGAGTTTGTGGGTGAAGGTATAAAGTGGATACACCTTGATATAGCAGGTCCTGCATACCTTAAGGAAGAGTTTGGATACTACTCAAAAGGTGCTACCGGCTTTGGCGTCAGGACTTGTCTTGAATATATCCTGAGCTTAGATAAGGGGACGTAGCTCAGCGGGAGAGCGCCTGCATCGCAAGCAGGAGGTCGGGGGTTCAAATCCCCTCGTCTCCACACCTTTCTATCTTCATGCTCATATCAATCCATTTTGCAGAATGAGTTATAAAACCGCATGATATGTAATTGACTCCTTCTATTGCATACTCCTTTATGTTCTCGGGCGTTATGTTGCCAGAAACTTCCACTTTGACTTTACCCTTTACCAATTCCACTGCTCTTCTGACATCCTTTGGGCTAAAATTATCAAGCATAACCACATCTACCTCACAGCTCAGAGCTTCTGAGAGTTCTTCTAAACTCTCTACCTCCACCTCTACTCTATAGGCCGGTCCTACCATCTGCTTTACTCTTCTTACCGCCTCCCTTAAGCTACCTGCAACCTTTTTGTGGTTATCCTTTATTAAAACCATGTCATACAGTCCGAAGCGATGGTTTTTACCACCACCTACTTTTACCGCGTACTTTTCAAAGTACCTAAAACCGGGTGTAGTCTTCCTTGTATCCAAGAGCTCAATGTTTGTACCTTTAAGCTCTTTAACTATCTTATTGGTCAGTGTGGCTATCCCACTTAACCTCTGAAGTATGTTTAAAGCGGTTCTTTCCCCCTTCAACAGGACCTCTGCAGGACCTTCAAGGGTCATTAGAGTTTCTCCTTTTTGAAAGCTCTCTCCGTCAGTTTTTGCATAAATAACTTTAACATCTCCGAGAAGTTCAAAAACCCTTATAGCAAAAGGCATTCCAGCAAGCATACCCTCCTCTTTGGCTTTTATGGTACCTATAGCCTTTTCTCCTCTACACACACCCTCTGTAGTTATGTCACCTGTGGCTATGTCTTCCTTAAGAAAGTTTTTTAGCAGTTCTTCCGCAAAGTGTTCTGGCATGTACAACCCATGAAAATTATAGCTCACACAAACAGACTTATCACTAAAGAGGGAACCATGTTGAGCAGTTTAACCTTTTCCAAAAGTCCGAATATCTTAGCAGATGTGAGTATTATAAGCCCACCTCCTATAAAGAGTGTGTTTGCCATAGAGCTTTGGGAAATAAAACCGCCCAAGTAAAAAGCAAGAAGGGTTAGCGTGCCCTGAAAGACTAAAACAAAAAGAGCTGAGAAAGCTACGCCCTTTCCCATAGAAGAAGCTAAGATGATAGAAGAAAAACCGTCCATAAAAGCCTTAGAGAGTAAAAGACTACTATCTGCTTTTGAGCCTTCTAAAATGCACCCTAAAAGTGTCATGGGTCCTACAGTGAAAAGCAAAGAAGCAGTTATGAAACCTTTCGTGGATTCACTACCTTTTAAAAGTCTATGAAGCCTCTCTTCTAACTTTATCCCATGTCCAAAGATGGAGCCCACCATCAGAAGAAAAAACACCTTCAGCGTTTCTGGTCTGTTTTCATAAAGGAGCTTTATTCCCAACATGAGAGTGAAAAGTCCTATGGCGTTCATAGTCCCTTCTTTAATACTGCAAGGAATATAACGCTGTGCCTTAATACCCAAAAAAGATCCCACAACTATCAAGCTTGCGTTTACCAAAGTACCAAAGCCCGGAAACATAAGTTTCGGTATCAGGTGTTTTTACTTGCCTGATTGAGGATCTGCTCAAACACACCGAGCAAAAACTCACCCCTATCTTCAGGAGAGAACTTTTCCAAAACCTTATCCCGTAGAGACTGTCCTATAGAGAGTGCCTCATCTAAATGTTCAAGGTAGTAAAGGAGTTTTTCTTCTATGTCCGCTCTGTCAAGAGGCAGATACGTAATACACTCGCTCCCGGGTGTGAGAAAGCCAGGAAGGGTCATCCTATAATCTATAACTGGGGCACAACCCATAAAACCTACCTCAAGAGGAGTAAACCCTATGCCAGAAGGCATGTTAAAGGGAAAGCTGAGCACAGCCATGTAAGACCTGTCAAATACCTCAAGAAAGTCCTCATGAGAATCCGCATCTATAAGCTCGTGTCCTTCCATGAGCTCACCTTGAAAATCACCAAGTATCTTCAGGTTTATACCCTCAAGAAAGCTCAGAATGTACCATCTTTTTCTAAAGGTAGCGTATATGGACACATCGTTTAGAAAGCGCAGGTACTCCTCTGGCTTTTCCCTCCTCCATTCATCTATCTGTTCTTGAAAACTCTGTTGAAACATGGAAAGTATATACTCAGAGGCAACAAAAACAGGCACTTCTGGATTTCTAAACATAAACTCGCCCACTTCAAAAAACAGAGGTACAGCGTATTGGGGAAGGGTATCTACAACTTGACGAGCGATTATCTGTGGGTCTACCACTGGACCAACAAAAACTGTTTGTATGTCCTTATCACCACTTGGATGCTTCATACTCTTTTGGTCCAAGAAGGGGGTTATGTAAAAGAGCCCTTTGTTTATACCAAGCAGTTTCAAGCTATCTGCGTATTTCAGATCACACACTACCGGAAGGAAGTTGTTTGCGTGTCTAATCTCAAGCAATATGGGAAAGTACAAAAGAGGGTCATCAGTAAAGATGCTTACATGCACAAACCCAAAAGCGTCACACATGGGTACCTTGTTCTGCTCCTGTTGTCCTACTATCATACCCGTTGAGTTTATATCCATAGAAAAGGTGGGGGAGAACTCAAGAATGTCGTTGATGGTCCTTTGTACATCTTCATGATCAAGTTCAAACTCCCTAACCTCTACACCTTTACTTCTAAAGTAATCAAGCAAAGAAAGTATGTGTCTGTTTACTCCCTTTTCGTTTCCCGTTTTCAAAAAGGCTAATTTCATGGTTAAAAGATTATACTACAGTGTATAATACTTTGGAAAGATGATTTTTTCGTACAAAGGCCTTTACAAGGGAAGTCTTGTGGAAGGACTTCTCGAAGCGGAAAATAAAGCTTCCGCACTCTCTAAGCTCAAGGCTCAGGGTATAAAAGTCCTGAGCTTAAAAGAGGTAAGCTCAAAAGCTTCACGCATAGATACTAAGTTCTTAGAGAGGTTTACTTCAAACCTTTTTCAACTTTTAAAGTCTGGTCTTACGGTAGATAAAGCCATCTTATTTATAGCAGAGAGGGAGAAAAAGCACCATGAGAAGCTCCTGAAAGTTTACGAAGAGATAAGGTCTGGAAGTACTCTCAGTATGGCTCTTCGTCTTTCCAATCTGTTCCCAGACTTTTACGTGCAGATGATAAGATCTGCAGAAGAGAGCGGAAGCCTTGAAGAGACTTTGAGCCTGATCCTTGACTTTATAAAGGAGGAGAATGAACTAAAAAGTAGTATTCTTACCGCCATGATATACCCTTCCTTTGTTTTTGGTGTCTCTGTTTTTTCTCTGCTTGTAATATCTTCTTATGTGGTACCTAAGTTCAAGCTTGTATTTCAGAGTACGGACATAAAGCTTCCTTTGCTTACGAGGCTCATGTTCTCTCTAACCGATGCCATAAACTACATCATAATAGGTGCGCTCATCTCCCTTCTTATCTTGTTCGCATACTTAAGGTACGCTATCAAGATAAGAAAACACAGGTTAAGGTTAGAAAGCATCCTTTACAAAATACCCTTTTTGGGAAAGCTCCTTTTAGACACGGAGATCATAAGAACCTTTCAGACCCTTTACACTCTTGTTAAAGGTGGTGTAGCACTAAACCATGCTCTTGAACTCGCAACTGATGTGCCCACAACTCTCAGAATGAGAGATGCTATCAAAGCTATACACAGCGACGTGGTAAAGGGAGCATCTCTTTCTAAAGCCATGAAGCTACGCTCGGTGTTTCCTGAGATGGTCATAGAGATAGTTTCAGTAGGAGAGCAAACGGGCGAGCTTACGGGTGCCTTTTACCAAATATACACCACTTACAACGAAGAGTTTAAAGCTTCGGTGAAAAGGTTCATAAGCTTGTTGGAACCTGCCATTATCCTCATAATGGGCTTGGTGGTAGGTCTGATAGTCTTTTCCATGATCCTCGCTGTCTTTAGTCTTTCGGAGGGACTCTGATGGAAATAAGGCCTTATAGAGAGGGCGACGAAGAAGGCATAAGGGAGCTTTTTCACAAAGTCTTTAATAAGGAAATGTCCCAAGAGCTCTGGCGTTGGAAGTACAAAGCACACGGACTTGGTACTATGGTCTTTGTAGCAGAAGACAAAGGTAAGATAATTGCCCACTATGGTGGTGTTCCAAGGAGATGCCTTTATTTTGGAAGAGAAGTTATATCTGCAGTCATCTCTGATAGCATGGTAGACCCAAGCTACAGAGGGTTCTTTAAAAAGGAGGGTGTCTTTGCCAAGTTGGTAAAAGAGTACATTACGCATTACGCACCTTTAGAAGGCAAGCGCATTATACACTTTGGCTATGGCTTTCCCATGGAGAGAGCTCGGCTTTTGGCTTTAAGACTTGGCATCTACGAAGATGTAGAACCTGTAAAGGAGCTTGTGGTAAAAGGTGGGAATAGAAAGTTTTACGAGAGGCTTGAGGAAGTAAAAGACATATCTCTTGCTAACTTTCTGTGGCACCAGATGAAAAACAGAGAGCTGATCATTAATTTTAGAGATGGGAAGACCTTAGAGTGGCGCCTTAGCATGCCAGATGCTCATTTTTCCCTTTTTATGTACGGCTCTCTATTTACACCAAAAGCTCTCCTCCTTTTAAGAAAAGATACTGACCCTCCAAGACTCTATGACTATGTGGGAAAACTAAAATATCTGAGCAGGGCTTTATCCTGTCTTGCCAAGCATACAGGACCCTTCAGTGTGAGGCTTCCCTCTTGGACAGCACCTTTGGTTAAAGGTTTGGATGTGGAAGAGATCCCTTCAGAAACTTACCTTGTGGCTAACGCTCTTACAGGACCAAGGGCTTGGGAAGTCAGAGGTAAGTTTTTTTATATGCATGCTGATGAAGATACCTAAGCCAGTCTGTAGTAAGCTCCCACCTTTACTACCTTACCGCTCAGCTCGTAGTCTGTGAGTATTCTGAGAAGCTCCTTAGCGGGAAGTCCAGAAATGTCTATTAGCTCGTCAAAGGTTTTGGGACTTGCAAGTAGCGTCAGAATTTCGTCGTTTCCTTTATGCACGTTACCCTTTGGTATGATCTCTTCAATGCTTCTGAAAAACTTTGCCTTCCCTTCGTTGATGAGCTTTGCGCATCCATCCCATCTGTCGCTTTTGCCTACACCAATATGAGCATAGACGGGCTTCTTTTGTTTGTAAGCATACTCTGCAGTTATAAGAGCTCCACTGTTTATTCCTGCCTCTACTATAAAAACCGCTTGAGACATACCGCTTATTATCCTGTTGCGCCTGGGAAAGGTATAATCGCTGGGAGGTTCTGCGGGTAAAAACTCGGAGATAATAGATGAACCTTTGGATAAAAGAAATTCAAGATATTTGGGCATGTTGAGAATACCAAAACCAAGCACACACACAGTGTATCCGCCAAACTCCTCCGCATACCTATGAGATAACAGGTCTATACCTTTTGCACCTCCTGAGACAACCCCAAAGGACATACCAAGAAGCTGTTTTATCAAGTCCTTTGTAAAACTCACACTGTAATACTCAGGTTTACGCGTGCCTACTACCGCAACTAAGGGAAGCTCTTTTATCTGTCCCATGTAGAAGAGCACAGGCGGAGGGTCTTCTATACTTTTTAGAAGTTTTGGGTAGTCCTCGTCATCTAAGGTCAGGTACTTTATACCTTCTCTTTCCACTTGTTTGAGAACTTCCTGAGGATCAAAGGACAGTTCTCTATTTTTTATCCTAAAGGCTTTTTCTTTGCCTACTACTTGCTCTAACTCTTTTTCATGACTTTCAAGTATGAGCTTTGGGTCTTTGTAAAAAGTGTAGAGCTTTTTTATGCTTCTCTCTCCTAAACCCTTTATGGCTTTGAGAGTCAGCCAAAAGTAGAGCTTATCCATCTGCCCATGTTCCAAGAAGTTGTGAAAAGTTCTCAAAGAAGGCTGATATGATGTGTTCAGAAGGTTCTATATGTATAACCACACGCCCCAAAGGATCTTTTCCAACGCGCACACCTTTTCTTAGATATGTGGGAAGTAAGCTAAACAATGTCTGGTTTACAACAATTTCAAGCCCATAAAACTCCTCAGCAATGGGTATGTCCTGAGTAGATATGACCATATGGTATCCTTCAGCTTCTTGTGTAGATACTACCAACGGATTAAGCTTTTCAAGATAACCTGCGATAATATTAAAAAGTTCTTCTTCTGCAAGGACAAGCACTCTTTTATCGCTTAAGTCTTTTGCCCAATGAGACTTGCCGCCCGTCTTTTCAATAAGCTTTATCTCCTCAATAACCATACTTGGGTCCATGCCTTTGCACATATCGTAGATGGTAAGCAAACATATGGCTACCGAAGTTAGAGCTTCCATCTCATAACCTGTCCTTTCTATGCCTTTTACGTAAGAAAATGCTTCTATAGTATCTTCCTTAATGTTTATATCCACCTGGGCATGTTGAAAAGTTAGTGGGTGGCAGAAAGGCAAAAGCTCTGAGGTTCTTTTTACAGACATAATACCAGCAAGCTTGCTTGCCTCAAGGACATTTCCCTTGGGTATCTTTCCCTCCAGTATGGCTTTTACCGTTTGTGGGCTTAATCTTATCCTACCGTAAGCTTTTGCGGTTCTCAGAGTAGTTGGTTTTGAGCTTACATCTACAGTGCGCATGGGAAAATTATAACATCCACATGTGGTTCAGGGGTCCATGCCCGTGTCCTATGTCAAGGCTTTTCTCTATGGCAGACTGAAGATAGTGTTTTGCCTTTCTGATGGCTTCAAGAGGTTCTTCTCCTTTTGCCAAAAAGGCTGTTATAGCGGAAGAAAAGGTGCATCCTGTACCGTGGGTGTTTTTTGTAAGCACATACTTACCTTCCAGATAGTGAAAGCTTTTTCCGTCATAAACCACATCTACCTTTTTATCGCCTTCCAGATGCCCACCCTTTACTACCACATAAGAAGGACCAAAGGAGTAGATGACTTTGCAAGCTTTTTCCATGTCCTCTAAGCCTTTTATCTCAAAACCGCACATCTCCTGAGCTTCTGGGATATTGGGTGTTGCGACAAGAGCAAGAGGTAAAAGTTCTTTAATGAGCGTTTCTTTTGCAGATGGTGCAAGCAGTGAGTCTCCTGACTTTGCCCTCATAACTGGGTCTACCACGAGATTTTCTATCCTGAAATCCTTTATTGCTTTTGAGACGGCCTTTATGATCTCTTCAGAAGAGAGCATTCCTGTTTTTGCAGCATCTACGCCTATATCTTCCACCACCACTTTTATCTGGTTGTATACTACATGCGCGGGGAGGTCATAAACACCAAACACTCCCACTGTGTTTTGGACAGTAATGGAGGTTATTGCAGTCATACCGTAAACGCCAAGAACGGTAAAAGTTTTGAGGTCCGCCTGAATGCCCGCACCGCCCCCGCTGTCAGACCCTGCAATGGTTAAAGCCTTTGGTATCATCAGAAGAACACCCCAAGCACAAAGTGAAGTTTGCTTCTTGATGTATCGCCCGGTACCTTCTTGGTCTTGAAAGCCCAGTCAAGCTTTATGGGAGCAAAGGGAGTTATGAACCTTATGCCTACACCATAGCCACCACGGAAGTTTTGAGGTTTAAAGTCCTTCCAGCTGTTAGCAGCCAAACCAGTATCATAAAATACAGCACCGTAAAGTATGTTCTTGTATATGGGATAGTTAAGTTCTGCGGACAGTATAAGCTCCCTATTTCCTCCTATAGGGTCGTTGGTGTTAGGGTCAAGAGGTCCAGCGTAGCCGTACTTGTAGCCCCTTATGGTAAAATCACCACCCACAAAGAACCTCTCATCAAGGGGAACAGTCTTTCCACCGTAAGGCTCTACCACACCCACCACACCTTTTAAAGATAATATAAGACCTGTATCAAAGATGTTATCCTTCATGAACATTTGATGAGACAGAACCACCTTGTTGAACTTTTCTGTACCTCCCAGAACGGGAACAGCAACAGAATAGTTAAGGTCCGTCAGAGCTCCCTTTGTTGGGAAAAGGTAGTTGTCCCTTGTGTCTCTGGTAATGCCCAAGATGAGTTTTCTTGACTGTCTTGTGCCTGCTTCCTGCTGGACTACAGGAGATGCATTAGGTGAAATGTTAGAGTACCTGACTTTTTGTAAGCTGAATCCACCGCTCACGCGCCAATATTCTGCAAGCTCACGAGAGAGTATAAGATCAATTCCCGTTCTGGATACTGTGTATGTAGTGTAGTCTATACGCCTATCGTATAAAGACCCGGTAAGATCCATGGGTCTATTGAGAAACCACTTTTTAGTGTAAGATACCGAATTGTCCTTGTATCTGCTACCGTAGGATACAGATATACCCGCTATATCACCCGTGCCCAAAAAGTTGCCCTTTCTTAGAGACACAAAGCCTGCCACTTTTGTGACCTGATTGTACCCAAGACCCACAGAGAACTGCCCGGTAAACCTTTCCCTGACATTAACTTCAAAGTCCCACCTTTTGCCTTCAGAAGGTAAAGGCTGTATGGACACATCCTCGTAATATCCGAGGTTGAATATCCTAGTCCTTGAGCGTTCTATCTCTTTTTCGTCCGCAAGCTCACCTTCTTGTAATCTCATTTCCCTTCTTATCACATAGTCCCTTGTCTCATAGTTACCTCTTATTTGAATTCTATCCACATAAACGGGTTCTCCTTCGTTTATCTTTAGTACCACGTTCACTTTTTTGCCTTCACTGTCTACCTTTTCATCTTTGGAAACAGAAACATTGAGAAAACCTATAGAGGAGTATTGTTTTTTTATATTCTCTATAAGATCATTAATGACCTGTTCTCTGTAATAACCACCCTTGTTTTTTTTCAAGATTTTTCCTACGAGCTCATTGTAAGAGAAAAGGGTATTACCTTCTATTTTAAGTTCATCAAGCTTGTATCTTTTACCCTCATATATGTCTATTTCCACCGTGTATTTGCTGTCTTTTTTAGTAATGTTGTAAGATATCTTCGCATCCAAAAAACCCTCAGACCTGTAAAAGTCCTCAAGTCTTCTAATATCATCCTTTAGGACTTCTTCACTAAAAGGTGGGTGTAGCCTAAAAGCCAAAAGGCTGGGAGGTTTTGTTTCCATTTGGTCCAACAACCTGCCAGACCTGAAAGTTTTATTTCCTTTGAATACTATTGAGGACACATACTCCGGAGAGCCTTCCACTATTTGATAAACCAGTTTAGAAGCCCCTTTCTTTGGAACCAGTTGGTAGGATACCACCACATTGGGATAACCCTCTTTGGCGTAAGCTTCTATGATCTTTCTCTTTATGTACTCCATCTCCTCTCTGCTTAAAACCCTTCCAAGTTTTAGTCTCCTTTGGATCTCCACCTTTTCCTCTATGGCAGGAGATGATGTGTAGCCTTTGGTGAGCTCCTCTATATCTATCTTGCCCACCTCCGTCTCTATGCCTATCTTTCTCTCCAGGTCCTCTGACTTTATCTTTCTGTTGCCCGTAAATTCTATCTTATAGATAATAGGAAGGTCTACCACATTATAGTAGAGTATAACTTTATCACCTTCTCTTTCTTCCCGCACCTCTATCTTATCAAAAAATCCTGTTCTGTATAGTCTTCTTATGTCTTCTCTAACCAAGTCAGGTGTATAAGTGATACCCTCCCTTGCCTTTATTAGAGCTCTTATGACCTCATCAGGCACATACTTAGCTCCGGATATTTCCACCCTCTGTATGACTTGACCAAAGGAAAAGCCTGCAAAAAGCAAGCTCATCAAAAATGCTTTTCTAAACAAGTAGGACATCTTTCTTGCCCTCCTCTATGTATCCACATACAAAAGCAGACTCAGCAAGCTCTTTTACTTTATGAACTTGCCCTTCTTCTACTACCAGCACAAAACCAAGTCCCATATTAAAGGTCCTATACATCTCATCCTCTTCTATAGCTCCCAGCTCCCTTATCCAATCAAAAACGTAGTTTTTGGGTATGAGTTTCTTTTCCACCACCGCCCTTTTGCCTTCTGGCAGAATTCTTATCAAGTTGCCCTTTATACCGCCTCCCGTTATGTGCGCCATACCTTTGAGCTTGACCTTCCCTTTGAGCTTTTCAATCTCTTGTGCGTATATACGTGTAGGTTCAAGAAGTAATTCATAAACATATTTGCCATCTACTTTGTCTGTGTAGCTGACTCTTTTAAGTTCCAAGACCTTTCTTATGAGAGAGAAGCCATTGGAGTGAAAACCAGAAGATGCAAAACCCACTAAAACATCTCCTTCTTTTATATCCTCACCCGTTATAAGCTCATCTTTCTCACAAACTCCCAAGCAAAAACCTGCAAGGTCATAAACTCCATCAGGATAAAAGTCTGGCATTTCTGCGGTTTCACCACCTACCAAAGGCACGTTTGCTATTTTGCAACCTTCAACTATACCGTCAATAACCTTCTTCAAAACATTGAGGTCTATCTTTCCAGTGGCTATGTAGTCCAGAAAGGCAATAGGCTTAGCACCCGATGTGATAACATCGTTCACATTCATGGCAACAAGGTCTATACCTATAGTGTGATGAATGCCTACTGCCTGTGCTATCTTTAACTTTGTCCCCACACCGTCTGTGGACATCATGATCACAGGCTCTTTGTATCCCCTTATTTCCAATCCACTTGCAAAACTTCCCCAAAGCAGAACACCCTTTGAAAGATGCTTTACCTTCTGTTTTATGTAATCTACGAACTCCTCAGCCTTTTGAATATCTACACCAGCAGACTTGTAAGTAAGCTTATCCATGGAAGTAAAACTCCTCCAAAATGGTGTAAATGGGACCTATAGAACTCAGCGAGCTTTTAACCAAAGCTATGCGATCTACGACATCTTCTCCAAAGTTTGTGTTTTCGTAGTGTTTTAGAAGATCTCTGAGTTTCTTCCGATCAAACTCCTTTATCCTACATATGGTTACATGCGGATGGAAAGGTTTACCCTCCTCTCTTATACCTGACCTTCTGTTGGCTCTGATAACTTCCTTAGCAAGATCTCTCAGTTGATTACTACCTTCCGAGACGCCTATCCACAAAACCCTTGCTTTATCAATTGAAGGAAAAACTCCCAAAGACCTGTACTTTACCTGTATAGGTTTGTATCTGTTCGCTACAGTTTGTATGTTTTTTATAACATCCATCAGTTTTTCTTCCTCTATATCACCCAGAAACTGAAAGGTTATGTGAAGGTTCTGGGGTTCTACCCATTTGCCTTTTATAAAGCTCTCCGTTTGCTTTTCCAATTTTTCTATATGTTCATACAATTTCTTTGTAGTAAAAAAACCTACGAAAGCTCTGATCATTTAGAGAAGATTATAAACTAAGTTTTACGTCCAGTAGAGAAATTAGTATTTAGTGTAAAGCTATGTGCTTGATTTCTCACTCAGCATATGTGAATAGGTGGTCTTATATAAGCTTCATCATCAAGTGAAGCAAAGGCTATAAACAAACTCAAATTTTTACCTATTCCTTATCAGATACCTCTTGAGACCCTCCTGCACCATGTTCACACCCATGAAAAGCCGGATCCATAGTTCTAATAACATTATCTTCTACGCACTTAATAATTACAAAATGAGAATCGTTACGATTTTTTGGTGATACTGTTTCTATAATAAACACTTCACTCCTATTATTACAAACCATTTTCTTGAATTCATTAATAGCTCTTGGACAAGCTCTTTTTTCCGCAAACCTCAATTTGGGGCAGTACTTTCTTATTATTATCCCACTTGACACTACCATCCTCGGTAAAGCAATCCCTACATCTATTAACCTTACACACATCAACATTACAGCCTGCGTAGTTCATCAAAGAAACTAAAGAGGTAAGAGCGCAACCTAAGGCACACACCGTGCGTGAAGTATAAGCATCTACATTTCCTCCCTCCGAAAGGTACTTAAGTTAAATGAGGCACTAAAATGCTTATAACTACAGAAATGTAAAGCTTCAGCTATGTACTTGATTTCCCACTAAGCGTCTTTTAGAGAAGATTATAAACTAAGTTTTGGTATAATAAAACTTTCCATGCGATGGAGCCTTTACTTTTGGTACACTTCAAAAGATGACCCTGCGGATGCAGAAGCACCTTCACACAAGTATTTACTCAAAGGTGGCTTTATAAAGCAGGTCGCTTCCGGCATTTACGCTCTTACGCCCCCCGGCTATAGGGTGATAAGGAAGATAGAGAATATAGTAAGGAAAGAGATGGAAAGGAGCGGTGCACAGGAGGTTCTACTCACAGTTCTAAACCCTGCGGAGCTCTGGAAAGAGACAGGAAGGTGGGATCTTTACGGAAGAGAGCTTTTTACTCTAAAAGACAGGCACGGCAGAGAGTACTGCTTGGGACCCACCCACGAAGAGGAGATAACGGACTTGGTCAGAAGTTTTGTGAATTCTTATAGACAACTACCTTTCATACTCTACCAGATACAGGTAAAGTTCAGGGACGAGAAAAGACCCCGTTTTGGCCTTATCCGTGGAAGAGAGTTCATCATGAAGGATGCTTACTCCTTTGATACAGATGAGTTTTCCGCGATGATGTCTTACGAGACCATGAGGTTTGCTTACGAGAGAATCTTTAAAAAGCTAAGGTTAAACACCCTGATGGTAGAGGCAAGCGTGGGAGCCATAGGGGGTATAAGCTCTCACGAATTTGTAATCCTCACAGACTACGGAGAGGCAAAAGTAGCTTACTGCCCAAGTTGTGGCTACTCTGCTAACGCAGAGATAGTAAAACTCCCTCTTGGAAAACAACAGCAGGAAGAAGAAAAACCTTTAGAAAAGGTATATACACCCAACACAGAAACCATAGAAGAGCTCTCCCAGTTCTTAAAAGTGCCAAAAAGCAAAATACTCAAAGCGGTGCTCTACATGGTTGAGGATCAGCCCGTGATGGTTATGATAAGGGGAGACAGGGAAGTGGATGAGAACAAACTTGCGCAAGCTCTTGGCACAGAAAACTTCAGGCTCGCTACAGACGAAGAGGTCTACAGGCTTTTTGGAACACAGAAAGGCTTTATAGGTCCTTTTAATGTACCTACTAATGTGAAAGTCCTATGGGATAACTCCACCTTTGGTATAAAAAACGCAGTGATTGCCTTTAACGAGCCAGATTACCACTATGTGAACGCTAACCCCGAAAGGGACTTTTCCTACGGTGATTTCCTTGACCTGGCACAAGTTATGGAGGGAGATCCATGCCCCAAGTGTGCATCTCCTCTAAAGGTGGGTAGAGGTTTAGAGTTGGGGCACATATTCTTACTTGGCACTCGCTATTCTGTACCCATGAAGGCATACTACAAGGATCAGCAAGGCGAAGACAAACCTATATTTATGGGATGCTACGGCATAGGTATATCACGGTGCATGTCCGCTATAGTGGAACAGTATCATGACCATCTTGGCATAAAATGGCCCACAATAGTTGCCCCCTTTGAGCTTGACATCATATGTCTAAACCCTTCTGATCAGGAACAAAAAGAGGTAGCAGAAAAACTCTACCTGATGGCTCAGGAAGTAGGCTTAGATGTCATATACGATGACAGAGAGGCAAGTGCAGGTTTTAAATTTGCAGATGCGGACCTGTGCGGATTCCCCTACAGACTTGTGGTGGGTAGAAAGGTTAAAGAAGGAAAGGTGGAACTCCAAAACAGACATACAGGTGAGAAAACTGACATAAATATACAAGATGCTATACAGGTAGTAAAGGAACTCATAGACAAGGACAAAGCGTAGGTATGATGGTGATCATTTACACACATTTTCCGTTGTTTAAAATTATAAGTATGAATTCACTTACTAAAATAAACATACTGCTCAGTTTCTTTTATCTTCTCTTAGGAAGCTCACTGGGACTTATGCTGAGCACGGCGCGTACCAGAGAGCTTTTATATTCCCTTGGTGGGACTCCTTCCTTTGCTCACGCACACATTCAACTTGTAGGTTTTGTCGGTCAGATGATTATAGGCGTTACTTATCACATAGTTCCTATGCTGAGCAGGGGAAAAATAAACAGCTTTAAAATAGGTTATATACACATCACTCTTCTGAATATAGGACTGTTGACGCAGGTTTATGGATGGCTCACGGGTGATGGTCTCTTTGTGAGTCTTGGTTCTCTCCTGCTCTTCTTTTCCATATTAATGTACCTTTTTAACATACTCAAAAGCATGAATTGGGGGTGAGCTATGAAGAACAACCTTCTGAAGGTTCAACCAAACGGTTCAAGGCTTAGGCATGTTCTTGCGTACGATTCAAAGGAAGCAAGGGTAGTGGTTTTTTCTATGCCTTCCGGAAGTGAAGTTCCCCCTCACAACAGCCCTTCAAGGGTTTTGCTATACTGTGCAAAAGGTGAGGGAAAGTTTCTTAAAGGAAAAGATTGGATAGATGTGGAAGAAGGCGACCTTGTAGCATGCGAACCCTTAGAACCTCACGGTATGAAAGCCCAAAAGGATATGATCGTGATAGCTATCATAGCACCCGCACCATGAAAAGGAGGACATAGCATGATAAACAAAAATATGACAGTTAACGAGCTTTTGAGAAATTACCCTTGCCTGCAAACTCTTCTTGAAGAGTATCACATAGACTACTGTTGTGGAGGACACAGAACCCTTCAAGAAGTGGCGGAACAAGACTGCTTTGATCTTGAGCAGTTTTTAAAGGATGTAGAACAAAAGCTGAAAGAGGAAAACTGCACATAGCTTTTCAATTTCCTTTTCATGTAGAGTCTCTTAAAACCTCTTCTGGTATGTCAAAAAAGGAAAAGAGTGGATAAAGGTACAAGAAGGCGATCTTGTAGTTTGCGAACCATTAGAACCTCATGGGATGAAAGCTCAAAAGTATATGATAGTGGTAGCGATAATTTTACTTAATTCTAATCAAAAAAGCTCCTTTTAACTGAGGCTGTTTGAAAAATCCCAGAGCATTGACAAAACTTGATTTCTAAAAACAGCCCTCAAAAGCTCAAAAAATAAGTAAATCCCCCAAAGCACCA